>NZ_JAOQKI010000005.1:158924-168106 GCF_025567465.1 Roseburia amylophila | reverse complement strand
GAATATTTAGCCATAAAAATACCGACCTCCAATCGTTAGATTTTTAGGTCTAACTTTTGGGGGTCGGTACAAATGCCAGCAACAGTCTTTTTGAATCCATATAAATTATAAAATTAAAAATTAGATTTTATTGCATTTTTATTTTTCTTCTGCAACTTCTTCCTTACGGATTTCCTTTGTACGAATCTCTTCGCAGATTGCATCAATGAATTCTCCTAAAGGTTTTACGCCCTCATCTCCTGCAAAACGGCTTCTTACGGATACGGTTCCGTTCTCTGCCTCCTGCTGACCAACTACCAGCATGTACGGCAGCTTATCCAGTCTTGCTTCACGAATCTTGAATCCGATTTTCTCAGAACGGTTATCAACCGTTACATCTACATCATGAGCTGCTAATTCTTTTCTTACCTGCTCTGCATAGTCTGCATATTTTTCAGAAATCGGCAATACTCTTACCTGTTCCGGGCAAAGCCAGGTTGGGAATTTTCCTGCATAATGTTCAATCAGCCATGCAAGGGTACGCTCATAACATCCCATGGATGTACGATGGATAATCCAAGGAAGTACTTTCTCACCCTTCTCATCGATATAGTACATGCCAAACTTCTCTGCACTTGCACAGTCAAGCTGGATGGTAACCATGGTATCTTCTTTTCCATATACATTCTTTGCCTGAATATCAATCTTTGGTCCGTAGAATGCAGCTTCCCCATCTGCTTCTGTATACTTGATGCCATTCTTATCCATAACATCACGCAGATACTGCTGGGTGCTGTTCCAATATGCTTCGTCGCCCAGATATTTTTCTTTGTTGTTCGGATCCCATTTGGACAGACGGTAAGTAACATCTCCATCGATACCAAGTGTAGTCATTACATAATGGCAAAGTTCAGTACATCTGGTAAGTTCTTCTTCCGCCTGTTCCGGGCAAAGAATAATATGTGCCTCTGTAATAGTAAACTGTCTGACACGGGTAAGTCCATGCATCTCTCCGGAGTCCTCATTCCGGAACAATGTAGAAGTCTCTGACATCCGATATGGCAGATCTCTGTAAGAGTGCTGTTCATTCATGTATACATAATACTGGAATGGACAGGTCATCGGACGCAGTGCCATTGTCTCTTTGTCGTCGCTGTCCTTATTTAAAATGAACATTCCATCCATGTAGTGATCCCAGTGTCCGGAAATCTTATAGAGGTCACTCTTTGCCATCAGCGGAGTTCTGGTACGTACATAACCCCACTCTTTATCCTCTAAGTCTTCTATCCAACGCTGCAGTTTCATAATCATCTTGGTTCCCTTTGGTGTAAATAAAGGAAGTCCCTGTCCGATAACATCAACAGTGGTAAATAATCCCATTTCACGGCCAAGTTTGTTATGGTCACGGCGTTTGGCATCTTCTAATTTCTCTAAGTATTCTTTTAACTCTTCCTTCTTATTAAAAGCAGTACCATAAATTCTCTGTAATCTTGCTTTGTCAGAATTACCTCTCCAATATGCCATGGAAGATGATGTCAGCTTAAATGCCTTTACGCCCTTGGTTGTCATCAGATGTGGGCCAGCACATAAATCTACGAAGCCACCCTGGTCATAGAAAGAAATTTCTTCTCCCTCTGGTAATTCTTCAATCAGTTCTACTTTGTATGGCTCATTACGTTCCTGCATGAATTTGATTGCTTCCTCTCTTGGAAGTGTGAATCGTTTTAATTCATGACCTTCCTTGATAATCTTCTTCATCTCTGCTTCCAGATTATCGAGGTCTTCTCTTGAAAATGGGGCATGATCAAAATCATAATAGAATCCATCTTCAATTGCCGGTCCGATTGTAATCTTTGCATCCGGGAATAATTTCTTTACCGCCTGAGCCAGCACATGGGATGCAGTATGGCGGATTACCTTTAATCCTTCTTCATCACTTGCTGTTATAATATTTAAATTGCAGTCCTTGTCAAGAACGGTTCGTAAATCCACCACTTCTCCGTCTACTTCACCGGCGCATGCAACTCTTGCAAGGCCTTCGCTGATATCTGCTGCAATATCATAGACTGATTTTGCTTCACTGTACTCTTTTACTGAGCCATCTTTTAATGTGATTTTCATGTTCAAGTCTCCTTTTCTTATTATATTGGTATTAAAACTACGAGAAACACGCTTTGCGAGTTTCTCGAGTTATCGCGGTGCTCGCCAAATCTGCATGCAAGCATGCGATTTTTCTCGCTACTCGCGTAAATAAAGAATGTGCCTTGGCACATTCTCGCGCCTGCGGCAGTCGCATGCGACATTTACCTTATACGCCGCAGTGCGCATCCTCGCGGAGCGTTTTTCACTTTACAGGAAAGCAATTTCCTGTAAAATAAAAAATCCCTGATGCATAAATTTTATGCATCAGGGACGATACTCTATCGTGGTTCCACCCTGCTTGCTGTACTTATCGTACAACCGCTCATTCTGATGATAACGGAATCACCGGACCGGATTAGGGTCACTCAGAGCTGGTCTTCACATTACACTCCATCAGAATACTCTCACCAAATGTATTCCTCTCTTTGACTTCCTGTTATGCTACTCGTCTCTTCTTTGTTTTGTCCTTTTGACAAAAGCTATTGTATACTCTTTTTTCTGCTATGTAAAGAGTTTTTCTGTGAAATATTTTCCAAATGTTTTCCAAAATATTTTATTCTTATCTTCCGCAGCAGAATTTATATTTCTTTCCACTTCCACAAGGACACGGATCATTTCTTCCGACTTTCTTTCCAACTACAACAGTGCCGGATTTCTTCTGCTCTAAATAAAGCTTTCTCTTGGTTTCTGCATCAAAAATTTCATCCCACTGTGGTAATTCATAGAGCCAGTCAGCTTTGGCATCTACCATGTTCTTGTATAATTTTTCTTTATCGAATGCAAGGCTTACCTTGGTATCCTCTTCCATAGTATCAATTGGGTTTGGTGTTACCAGGCTGTCATTGATTCCATCTAAGAATCCAGTCATATCCATAATGCTGAGGTCGTATTTCTCTGCCAGCTCTTTTACAGTTCCTTCTACCTTCTCATCCGGGTTTGTTAAAAGCTTCTCATATACGCCCTTCTCTAACATAAAATATCTCTGCCAGAACTTCTGTAATTTTCCTCTATCTGCCTGCTGATCATAAGCAATCTTCTGCCATTCTTCTAATAATGCCATTGTTCATATCCATCCTTTAATCCATATTTAGTCGTATAACGCTTGTTTCAGTATAGCATATTTTGTGCTTTTTTCAAGTATTTATCCTCTGCAACTTTACATTTTCTGATTGACTATCCGCTGTCAAATGTTAAAATAATGTATATTGCTTTTTTCTAAAAACAGGTCATCAAAGAAAGTTGAGGTCATATATGAAAAAGACAAAACAGATTCTTGCAATTATCGGTGTTGTACTCTTAGTTGCCCTCTATGTTTCCACTCTTGTTTTTGCATTGATTGGAAGCGATTTTGCCACAAACTGTCTTAAGGCTTCCATCTATGCCACTGTAGTTGTCCCGGCTCTCATCTGGGCTTATACCATGGTATACCGCTTACTTAAGAATCATTACTCTTTAAGAGAAGATTTGGATTCCATCAAAAAAGAAGCTTCCGGGCAGGATGCTTCCGCAAAAACTTCAAATGAACCAAACATCAAAAAAGAGGATTGCGAATAACCACAATCCTCTTTTATAACTTGTCCACTTCTTAAAATTAAGCAAGTTTTGTTTTTGCAAGCTCTGCTAATGTTGCAAATCCTTCTGCATCATTTACAGCCATCTCAGCTAACATTTTACGGTTCATATCAACACCAGCTAATTTTAAACCATACATAAATTTGCTGTAAGATAATCCATTCATTCTTGCTGCTGCGTTAATACGGGCAATCCATAACTGTCTGAACTGTCTCTTTCTCTGTTTTCTTCCTGCATAAGAACTTGTTAAGGCTCTCATGACAGACTGTTTTGCTACTCTATACTGTTTGGAACGTGCTCCTCTGTAACCTTTAGCTAATTTTAATGTTCTATTATGTTTCTTTTTAGCGTTTAAGCCGCCTTTAATTCTTGCCATGTTCTATTCCTCCTTAACCAATTCTTATAAATATGGTAAAATCTTCTTCATATTCTTAACATTTGTTGCATCTGTCATTGCAGGTTTTCTAAGATTTCTCTTAGTCTTAGTTGTTTTCTTTGTTAAGATATGTCTCTTATAAGCCTTGTTTCTCTTTAATTTTCCTGTTCCTGTTAATTTGAAACGTTTTGCTGCTGCTCTGCTTGTTTTCTGTTTTGGCATAATTTATTCCTCCTTAAAATCATTATCTTTTCTCTGCCAGCACCATACCCATGCTTCTGCCTTCCAGCTTTGGTGCTTTCTCCACTACTGCAATATCTGCAAGTGCTTCTGCAAAATCATCCAGAATATGTTTGCTTGCCTGTACATGTGCCATTTCTCTACCACGGAAACGAAGTGTAACTTTTACTTTATTTCCTTTGGAAATGAACTTTCTTGCGGCATTCATTTTGGTATTCAAATCATTGGTATCGATATTTGGAGAAAGACGAACTTCTTTTAATTCAACCGTTTTCTGTTTCTTACGTGCTTCCTTCTCTTTTCTTGCAAGCTCATATCTGTATTTACCGTAATCGATAATCTTACATACAGGTGGCTTTGCTCCAGGAGCAATCTTTACTAAATCAAGTTCTGCTTCCTGTGCCAGCTTATATGCTTCTCTTGCTGACATGATACCTAACTGTTCACCATCCGCGCCAATCAGGCGGACTTCCTTATCTCTGATTTGTTCATTGATCATTAACTCGCTAATGGTCGTACACCTCCAAAATTAAATTCACCACAGCTTTGCCAGACAACTTTCCGTTTATTTCCGCAAAAAAAGTGGATAGACAGACTATCCACTTCAAAATGATTCGCTCATTGCATACTCATTATAAACACTTAGTCACTTGATTGTGCTAAGGTGAGAGTGGATACTCTACTTTCTTCAACTTGCTTATAGTACCATATGTCATTTCGTTCGTCAAGCATTATTTTTACCGATATTCGCTTCTGATATTTTCTGCCCTCTCAATAATCGTTTCCGGGAACCCGGTAAAGGAAAGCAGGCGGATTGCATTCTGGGAATTCGCCGGTCCCTTCTGCAATTTATAATCAAATACAATATCCTCTTCTCCAAACTCTTCGGAAAAATGATAATTGTCATAACCAGTTTTTTCAAGCTCCGTCAATTCCTTATCATGGGATGCCACAATTGCAATGCAGTTATGATGTGCCAGATATTCCATGATTGCTTTTGAAGCTGCAATACGCTCCTGGGTATTGGTTCCTCTTAAGATTTCATCAATAATACAGATAACCAGTTCATCCTCCGACAAAGCATCCAGGATACGTTTTAAATATTTAATCTCTTTAATAAAATAACTGTCACCGGATAAAATATCGTCTCTTACCGCCATGGAAGTAATCATTTTTGCATGAGGCAGATGCATTCTTTTTGCGGTGCAGGTATGAATGCTCTGTGCCAGTATCACATTGACAGCTATGGTCTTGATAAAGGTTGACTTACCGGAAGCATTGGAGCCTGTGATAATGCAGTTATGCTGAAGTTCCATAGAATTGGTCACTGCTCCATGAAGCAGCGGATGATAAATTTCTTCCATCTCAAGCTGCTTTGCTTCCTCATATTCCGGTACTGTCACAAGAGGCAGACTCTTTCGGAAAGAGCCTGTGCTGACCGCTGCATCCAGTTCTCCTACCACCCGGTAAATCTTAAGATAAACATCCTGGTTATCCATAAACTGATTCAATACTTTCATATAAGTAAGGATATGCCACTGGGTTACTCCCAGCAGGAAATCCTGCAGCATTTCAAACACATCTCCCATGGCATTTCTACTCTGGATATTTAGCAGAAATGCCTTCTTATCCATTTTGTCAAATACCGGAAGCAGCGGTGCCAGTTCCTCACAAATTTTGTCTTTCCGGTATTCCTGCTCCAGTTCTCGTGCTACCGTAATCAGGTATGCCGCCGTTCCCATCATATGAATCTCCTGGTCAAACTTCAGCCGGACCGTAAAGATATACACCGACAAATTCACAAGAAATACTACCACCAAAGCTGACAGAGCATATATATTATGAAATACGACTGCCGCCACAACAACTACCACCAGCAATATCCGGAGCATCTGATAAACCCAGAGATTTGAAATTGCAAAATCCTCTACTGTCTGGATAAAGGATGGAATATAGTAAGCCTCGTCTCTCTTTCCAAGCTTTGACAAAGTTTCTTCCAGATGATAGCGTTTTTCATCATCTGCTTCACAAAAAGCTATTCTTTTTTCTAAAAGCTCCTCTTCATCCTTCGTCTGCTTCGCATAATGAAGCTTTGCATATAAAATTTCTTCTCCCATGGTGGAATCACAGTTGTTGATTCTCTGGTACACATCATCCATATTAAGGTCATTCCATGTGACCTCATCCACCTGCTGTGTTCCACCCACAGTATCCAGATAATTTCTTATCAGTTCTCTTTTAAATTCCTTTTTCTCAGGTTCTTTTCCATATTTTTCTTTCAGTGTCCGTTTGCAGCGGTTCTTCCAACTTTCTTTTGTCTTAATTGCTGAATAAGTAAATCCTGCAATCATAATTACTACAAGGATTGCTGCTTCCATTTCTTCGCCTTCCTACTGCATGATTCCAATGGTATCTATCCAGTAAATATTATCTTTATCCATAATTCCATTTACAGTAACGGTATCTCCCTCATGCAGGAAAATCAATTGTTCATTATCAGAAAACTTCTGCCAGTATACCATACCGTCGTCTCCTGCCAGATAAACATAGGTCTCTCCTGCAATCTCAACATACTGTATTTCACTGATTACAAAACTTCTTGTCTCTGTCTCACCTTCCGGAATTATTTTTCCCTTGGCTGCTGTCTGTGCATTACCTGCAGTACTGTTGCTGTCCCCGGAAGAATTTTCTGCCTCTTCCGGATTCCCAGTGTTTTCTGTACCGTCACTGCCTGTCATCTTACGATACTTTGCAAAGCACTCATCGAGACTGGCTGCTGTTGTTACCATATTATAAGATTCTACATTTACCATGCCATAAAGCTTCACTATGCCGCTGGCATCTTTTAATACCATAATATAAGTCGGCTGACCATCTACATTAATCAAAGACGGGAAAGATGCACGGTATCCTTTCTCCTGCACTTCTCCTTCTGCAGCAGCCATTGCAGAGCTTTCATCTGCTCCTGCAATACTGTAATAATGTGCTTCTGAAGTCCGCTCATTTACCAGTATAAACCCGATATTGGAGGCATCATCATTGACGGAAGTAACTCCGGTATAAATCCAGATATCCCCGTCTTTGGCAACATAGCCGAAGTTTGCTTCGTAAGATTCCTCATCTCCGTCTTCATCCTCTACTACCGTTTCCGTACATTTCTTACAGCCTTTTTTGCCGAAGATGCTGTTCATAAATCCATTAGATAATTCTCCATACCAGTTATACTGTTCCACCAGAAGATCCCCGTCAAAGACATCATCCATCCAGTTCGGCACTTCTGATGCATCATAATACTGACAGTCTCCGCTGATTGGGTCACAGCTGATTGCACCCTCGACGGTTTCTCCACCAAATAAACCGATGGTGTATTTGTATACACTGGCAATATAGTATGGGTTTCCATCTTCGTCCACTTCAAAATGAAGATTTCCGAAAAGTTTATCCGGGTAATTCATACGGATATGCCTTCTTAAATCCTTGCCAAAGTAAGCAGACGGAACATAAATCATTCCTTCCTTTACCGGAACATACTGCGCCTTCTGCCCTACCGGATCAACAGTTATATAACCCGGAACACCATTTTCCTTATTTCCCATATATTTAAAGAAGCCGGCATACTCTAATGCAGATACTTTCGTTGGTGCCCCCTGATAATCAATCTGTGTGTAGTCTTCCGATACATTATACTGGCTCACCACTTCTGAAAGGCTTCCGATTTCACGATTACCCAGCAGCACTGCACTGTCCGTATCCATTAATGCAATCTTTGATACAGAAGATGCTGTATTGATATCGCTGTTAAAATCACTGTCTTCGATGGTCAGGATATCTGCATATGCCTGTGCATGGAACATTTTGCTGCCATAAAATAAAAGAATCAGGAACAGAATTCCGATTACTCCAACTGCTGCAAAAATACCGTTTACCGGCTTTTCCAGCTTTCCTGCGGACTTACCTTCCGCCTTCCTGGCTGCCGATACCAACGCACCTATTATTCCTAACGGGAATAATATAACGCCTAATACAAACAGCCATAAACCTCTGGAATGAATATTAAGTGCCGGAAGCAGGAGATAATACATCACTGCCACCCATAAAATATAAATAACCGGAAGCACAATGGACAACCCCTTTACATGAGGCAGCTTTACCTGCATTGTTTCAAACTCCATTTTCTTCTTTTTCTTTGCCATACCTAATCTCCCTTTTCTTCTTTGCAATTATCATTGTATTATTTAATTAATACAATAGCTCAATTTTAAAATAATGTCAAGTGAAAGCTTTCTTCAAATGGCTGGCAACGAAAAACAGCAGGACGACAAAATGTATTTTCATTTTCTATCGTCCTGCCTGCAATACTTATTTATATTATTTTTTAAGCTCTTGCTGCTTTGCTATCACGCTTTTTATTCTGGATAACCATACATGCTACTGCAGCTGCGGTAACAGCCAGTGCCAGAATTCCCATTGGAAGATCTTTCTCACAGTCTCTCAAGAAAAACAGCACTGCCATAGCAATTACATATATAACAGCAATGATTCCATCTACTATCTTCATACTTTCTGCCTCCTGCTTTTATGCATTTTTCTTCTGACGAAGTACTGCCCTTACTACATTATATCCTGCAAATACAATCGTAAGAATCATCATAATCCAATGGATGATACAGTTATCTTCTCCCGCCGGATTTGCTGCCAGAGGAACTGCTTCATCTTCTAATGCAGTTACTTCCTGTTTTGCATTATCGTCCGTTATATTCGCCAGCGGAACCTCTTCATCTTCTAATACCACCGGTTCTTCTGCGTCCTGTGGCTGTTGTGCTGCCTGCTGCTGTCTGACTGGTGTCTGTGCCACCTGGGCCTGTGTAACCGG
>NZ_JAOQKI010000005.1:11076-158685 GCF_025567465.1 Roseburia amylophila | reverse complement strand
TCGGTTGGCTCAGTCGGTTCGGTCGGCTGGGTTGGTTCGGTTGGCTCAGTCGGTTCGGTCGGCTGGGTTGGTTCGGTTGGCCCAGTCGGTCCAACTGGCTCGGTCGGCTCAGTTTCTTTCTCCTTTTCATCAAAAGAAGCATACACTACGGTACTATCATTTAAATCTGCAACATTTACTTTACTGCCATCTTCTAAAGTCCAGCCGGTAAATTCATAGGTTGTTGTCTCTGTCTCTGCCTTTACAGGATCTGTTACAGAAACTTCCGTTCCCTTTACTTCGCGTACTTCCTGATATACATTTCCGTCTACCATAAAAGTAACGGTATAACTGTTATCAACAATTTCTCCATCAATATGCCAGGAATTCGGATTAATCATCCGGTACCATTCGATGCGGTAGAATCTTGCATCATCCCCTGCAATGCCACTGTTTGCTGCATATGCATCTAAAACAGATGCAAGGGTTACCGGCATCTTTCCATCATAATTCTTTTCTGCATCAAAAGACGCTGGTGCAGTAAAACCGGACATATCAGTTGTCACTTTCAGCTGATTTAAAGAAACTGCTGCTCTTCCCACATAATCATAATTTGCTGTTGCATCACCAACTGTTCCTTCCGGACGGACAGTTCCTGCTTTCCGGATGTAGAACTCTGCCTTCTGTGTAAATGTATCTGCTACCTTTACATATACGTTATAACCCTCTGTATTGCGGAAAAGTTTTGTATATGTTGTCACTACACCTGCATTTTCATCCTCTAAGATGAATCCACGGATTACGCTTTCCTCTGTGGTTGCATAATCTGCTGCTTCTTCTAATACAGCCGGGTCTAAAATACAGTTTCCGCTTAACAGCAGCAGTTTTCCATTTCCATATTTGGCATATACTTTTGCACGAATCTTACTGATTCCAAAGCTTACATTTACAGTTCCACTATAGTTACCGGTAAAGGTTACGGTTGCCAGCGCAGTTCCCTCTTCTACATTATCTTTGTAATTACCAACAGTATAATCGTTTCCTGCTGTTAATACTTTTCCATTATAAGTTACAGTTACATCTTCTTCACTGAGTGTTACTGCTTTTCCGGTATAATATTTTTCCTTTGCAGTTGCAATCACGCTGTCATTTTCCACTTCTTTCGGAAGAATGGTATAGGTTGTATTTACCGTTCCTTTATAGTTACCGATTCCGGTAATTGCTGCTGATGTCTCTCCTGCATTTGGATTACTTCCACTGTATATTACAGTATAATCTTTTCCTTCTACTAATGTTTTGTCTCCATCCTTTACCACAACTGCAACTGTGTTTCCAGTATACTCAGTATCCTTTGCAGTTACCATTTCATTCGTCAACGTTTTCTGCTGGATAGTAAAGGTTGCTTCATTACTGTCTGCGGATTCAAATTTCTTTGCACTGGCTGTTGCAATTACCGTATAAGTTCCTGCATCCACCGGTGCCTTGCTTAATTTATTTCCTGCCTCATCATAATAAGTATAAGTAATGGAAATGCTTGGATTTTTTTCAATTCCCCAGCTGTATGCATTCGCATCACAGCTTAAGTTTTTCTCATCATTACTGCCATTATATTCAAAATCACTGGCTGTAAGATTTGCATACAATGCTTTTAAATAGGTTCTTACCGGTACAATAAATACAGTCTCTTTATAGTTCTCTGCTGCATTTCCCTCCGGCACAAATACTACATGATGGTCTACATCTTCAAAGATTGCAGTTCCGGTAGTATTAAACCACAGTGTCTCATCCGGGCTCTGCCACTCAAAATGGCCTTCCAGTTCCTGGTTCTCATCATTGACCGCTACTGCCATTCCGCCATTCAGATGGGACTCTCTCAGTTTTCCGGACATATGATTGATTGTTGCAGATGGTTTTTCCTTAATTACTGCCTCTGCCTTATTTACAGTTACCGTATAAGTCCTGCTTCCTGCCTCATATACATCTGTTGCCGGTGTTGTAATCGTATAAGTATAAGTTCCTGCATTTAAAATCTCTTTGTCACAGGTTCCAGCAATACCACTCTTTGGACCATCCTTTACAAAGTTCTTTGCATTCAGTGTCTGGACTTTTCCGTTATACGTCAGATTTGAAATGCTCTCTTCAAATACCGGAGTTCTCTTACTGATTTTAATGGTATATTTTTCTGTTTTCCATTGAAAGAGATAATTCTTATACTTGCACTTCAAGGTAACTGTTCCTGTCTTATCCGCAGTTACAGATACCTCTTTCTTATTTGTATTTTTTAATGTTACCTTATCTTTTCCACTGGTAACACTCCATTTGGTTTCGTAAGCAATCCATGCAGAACACTCGATTTTCTTCGTATCCTGCAGTTGCATCGTAATTGTATCATCCTTTTCGGCAGCTTTTACTGTCATCCCGGTTATTCCGGATAAGGACAATACCATCAATGCCGCCATTACAAAAGCTGTAATTCTTTTTCCCAACATTTTGGCTACTCTCATGTTTTTTCTCCTTTTATTCATTTTATCCATTTCCTGTTGATTTATGAATTGTATAACCAATCATAGCATACTCTGTGTTATAAAAAGCGTTATATTTTTCTATTTTTTCTTTATTCTTCCGAATTGTACTTAAATCTTCCTGTTTGTATTGTATTTCTCCTCGTATCTACTCGTCTGTTCTATTCACCAGTACTTTATGATATTTCACATATTTCTTTCCAGCCGTCCGTTCCATGTTGTCATTGATTCTTTCTATCACAAGTCCGCAATTTTCTTCTTCAATACCTATTAAAAGTATCAGATACTGGTTTGTGCTGTATCTGGTATACAGGTCCCCGCTGCGCAGGGAGTTTTTCAATGCCTGCTCCAGTTCTGCCCGGATGTATTCGAAATGAACACCGCCTTCTGAAGCATACCCCTTCCCATCGGTAATGGTGCTCATAAGAAGCCACGCACTCTTTCCCGTACGCTGCAAAACCCGTTTTGCGAAGCGGTAATTTTCAATGAAAACAGGATACGAACAGTAAAATGCTCCTTCCTCTCTCTCTTCTTCCAACTTCTCCTGTATTGCCTGAATATGAGTGGCATCCTCCGTAACACAGCTGCTGATTCGTTTTAATTGTTCCAGCATAGACTTTGAAGGCTCACTGCCAAGCTCTGCCAGCAGCATTTCTTCTGTCTTATGATATAATGCCACCGCCTCTTTGGAACGCTTCATGGCAATCAATGCCTCCATCTGGTATACCTGCCAGTCATCCAGTGGATAAAGTACCGCTGCTTTTTCTGCTATCTCATATAATTTCTGATACTCCTGCTCATCCCGGTAAATTCCGCACAGTCTCTTTACACAGGACATATATAATTTCCGGTATTTCGTTGCCCAGAAAATTACCCATTCTGATGCTCCCAGTGCCGGCAAAAATTCTCCACGGTACAACCTGACTGCTTCCTCTAATTCTGCTTTTCCAAAATCTTCCGCCTGTTTCAATGCATGCTCTGCCTTCTCTTCAAAAGAAATGCAATCACAATGATACGGAATTTCCGGCGTCCAGCAATAAACTCCCTTTCGGCTTATAATATAATCGCTCTCCGGCAGTCCCTGCTCCTTAAGCAGTTTCCGCACCCGGAAAAGAATTGCCCGGAAACTGTTGGATGGGTTTGCAACCTCCTCATTTTCCCAAAGTCTTCCCACCAGTTCTTCCCTTGTTACCCCTTCTGTACCCGCATGCAGAATGATCTGAAGCAGCCGGTTCGTCTTTGTCGTTGATTTCCGGTCTATGATAAAGGAATGATTTCCATATTGCATTCGAAATGTTCCAAGCATACTTACTTCTAAATTTTTTTTCATGCTTCCTGCCCCCTGCAGATTATTTTTCCTAATTGCAGTATATAGGACTTTGTTTTTATACGCAAAAGATTTTTCTCATTTCTTCCGGATTGTCAAAACGAAAGATTACTCTTATAATCATATTCATAAATAATTCTAAAAAATAATTATTTCGAGCTGTTAGAAAGGATTATACCATGGAAACAGGATTTATTGATTTACATGTACATTCAACCTGTTCTGACGGAACTTTTACTCCATCTGAGCTGGTTCATGAAGCCATACGTCATTCGATATGTGCCTTTGCCCTTACTGACCACGACTGTATCGATGGTATTAAAGAAGCACAGGAAGAAACCTTGCGGCTTAACTCCCCGGATGCACCGGAAGTCATTGCCGGTGTTGAACTCTCTTGTGAACTGGATGACCGTGAAATCCATATGGTCGGGCTATATATTAACCCGGACGATAAAGTATTTAATAACAAATTAAATGCATTCCGTTCTTCCCGCACAGACCGCAACCGCCTGATGGTTGATAAACTGCAGCAGGAGGCACACCTTGCCATTGATTATGACAGTCTTATCAGAGAATTTCCGGATGCAGTCATTACAAGAGCACATATTGCAAGATACCTTGTAAATCATGGTCTTGCCAAAGATATGAATACAGTATTCAGTAAATATATCGGGGATGACTGTCCTTATTATGTAGACCGTCCTAAAATCTCTCCGCAGGAAGGTATTTCCCTGATTCATCATGCCGGTGGTCTTGCCATTTTAGCCCATCCGGTACTCTATCGCATGAATGCAGACCGATTGGACGCTCTGGTTCAGACACTGGTAGAAGAAAGCCATTTAGATGGTATTGAAGCCGTCTATTCCACCTACCAGCTTGGCGATGAACGAAACATTAAGAAGCTTGCACAAAAATATCATCTGCTTATTTCCGGTGGCTCTGACTTCCACGGAAGTAACAAACCTTATATTTCCATGGGAAACGGAACAAGACATATGCCGATTCCTTATTATATTTTATCGGATATTAAAAATGCGCTGTATTGCAGATAGCTTACTACTCATGTACACCAAGAGGGACTGTCATTTTACAATTTCTTTAAAACAACAGTCCCTCTTTATAGATACTTTCTATTTTTTGTCTTTCACCTCGTCTAATGCATTTCGAAAGATTCGTTCAAATTCATTTTCGGAACATTTTTTCCGGCTGGATTCATCCGAATACCCTCTATTCTGCTGTCTTTCCTGCTCGTGAACGAGCAAAACAACCGGAACCTTAAAATAACCGTCATATCCGTATGCGACAATCCCCTCCCTGGAGCTTTATTTCAATGGTTTCATATTATATATCGGCAAAAGTGTCTGATTTCTTTAGTCCTCTACCGGTTCTGCCGGAATAAAAATACGGTCTTTTACCACATCCGCAGGCTTTGGTGCTGCTTCTTCTGCTTCCCTGCAGAACTGCAGCTGTGAATTCACCAGCACCTTTCCACGTTTATCAACCTTTTCATAGGTGCCATCCTTCTGAAGGAGATGTGCTTTCGTATTATCTGCCAGTTCCACATCCAGAATATGCATTACTTTATGCTTTAACTCTTCATTTTCTACGGGGAAAATAATCTCTACACGGCGGTCTAAGTTACGTGGCATCCAGTCAGCACTTCCCATGTAAATTTCATCCTGTCCATCATTATAGAAATAGAAAATTCTGCTGTGCTCCAAGAAATTTCCTACAATGGAACGCACTCTGATATTTTCACTGATCTTTGGAATGCCTACCTTCAGGCAGCAGATTCCACGTACAACCAGATCAATCTGCACTCCCGCTGCTGATGCTTCATACAAAGCTGCAATAATATCACGGTCACAAAGAGAATTCATCTTGGCAACAATTTTGGCTGTCTTTCCCGCCCTGGCGTATTTTGTTTCACGCTCAATTAATTTCAAGAAACGCTTCCGCAGCCAGATTGGTGCTACCACCAGCCGGTTCCAGGACAGCGGTTCAGAATAACCGGATAACATATTAAATACTGCTGTTGCATCTTCTCCGATTGCTTCCGAACAGGTAAAGATACCACAGTCTGTGTACAGCTTTGCAGTGGAATCGTTATAGTTTCCGGTTCCAAGATGTACATAACGGCAGATGCCTTCTTCTTCTCTTCTTACGACCAGTGCAATCTTGCTGTGGGTCTTTAAGCCCACCAGACCATAGATGACATGGCAGCCTGCTTTCTCTAATTTTTTTGCCCAGACAATGTTATTTTCCTCATCGAAACGGGCTTTTAATTCTACCAGAACAGATACCTGTTTGCCATTTTCTGCTGCCTGTGCCAGTGATGCAATAATCGGCGAATTGCCGCTGACACGGTAAAGTGTCTGTTTGATTGCCAGTACATCCGGATCTTTGGCTGCCTGACGGATAAATTCGACTACCGGATCAAAGGTCTGGTATGGATGATGCAGTAAAATATCACCTTTTTTAATCGCATCAAAGATACTCTCTCCCTGCTGGATCTGTGGCACCGGCTGTGGAGTATATGGTTTGTAACGTAAATCATCACAGCCTTCCAGTCCATACATCTTCATCAGGTAAGTCAAATCAATCGGTCCATTGATTTTAAAGATATCATCCTCTGACTCTACCCGAAGTTCATCCTTTAAAAATGCCAGCAGACGCTTATCAATGCCATATTCCACTTCCAGCCGGATAACTTCGCCCCACTGCCGTTTCTTTAAGGATTTTTCAATTTCTTTCAGTAAATCCTCTGCTTCGTCCTCATCAAAGGAAAGGTCCGCATTACGCATAATACGATACGGATAAGCACAGACCACTTTATGACCTAAGAACAATTTGGAAATATTCTTCTCAATAATCTGCTCCAACAGGATAAAGGATTTCTCGCCTTCCTTTACGGATGGAATCGGAATCAGCCTTGGTAATACAGATGGCACCTGAACGGTTGCATATTCATAAATGGTTCCTCCCTTTTTACCCTCTGCCTTTAGCTTCTTCTCTTCTGCTTTGCCAAGGAGGTCATCCTTCTTCGGATTTTCTTCCAGTAAAGCTACAATGTTTAATGTCTTATTGCGAATCAACGGAAATGGTCTGGATGCATCCACTGCCATCGGTGTCAGTACCGGATATATATTTTCTTCAAAATAACGGTCTACATATTCTGCCTGAAAATCCTCCAAATCTTCATAGGCATCTACAATATAGATTCCTCTTGCATTCAATAGTGGAATCAGGGAACGGTTATAAGTAGAATACTGCAGTTCTACCAGTTCCCTGGTATCATGATTAATGGCTGCTAACTGTTCAGACGCTGTCATACCGGCAATATCTGTTTTCTTATAGCCCGCATGTACCATATCCTTTAAAGAAGCCACACGTACCATGAAAAATTCGTCCAGATTTGAAGAAGTAATGCTGACAAATTTTAACCGCTCCAGCAGCGGAATGGATTTGTCTCTTGCTTCATTCAATACTCTGCCATTAAATTTAATCCAGCTCAACTCACGGTTTTCATAATATTCCGGATTCGTATATTCTTTTAATTTTTCCATTCGCATACTCTCCTAACTATAGACCTTTTTCACTTTAATCACCGGTTTCATACTGAATACTTCTTCAAAGAAGGACGCCTTGGACTCAAACAGTCCCTTTTCCAAGGTCACATCATCTTCCGTCTCTATGGTAATAATCAGATTTCTTCCGGAAACAGATGTCTTTACATTCTTAAATTTCTGCTTGTGGCTTCTATCCATGGCATTTGCCACCTTAAGGATAGCTGCAAGCTTGGCTACGGTAAGATAACTGTCATGATCCATCTTATCTGCCAGTCTGTCATAGCTGTCTATCGGTAATGTATTATAAAGTACCGTAGACGCCACAATTTCACGCTCCAGATGAGTCAATCCAATAATTTCCGAAGAAATAATAATGTCATAGGAGCACTGCGGTCCATTAACCAGACTGACAAATTTACCACAGTCATGGAGAATGGCTGCTGTCCTTAGCATCAGCCGCTCTCTGTTTCCCAATCCATGAATCTTCTTCATGGCATCAAATATCTGGACTGCCATCTGCTCTAATGCTTCAAGATGTGGCTGATAGCCGAAATATCTTTTGGACATACATTCCGCCGCAGATATTACATCTTCTTCAAAATCATGTGTTGCTTTCACCATATTATGCCGCTGCGCATAATCATATGCTATACCATCATTTACATTCACACCCGGAACTACTACATTCTGGGCATTTAATGTGGCAACTAACTGACGATAGATAACCAGTGCCGGAATCAGCAATGTATCACTCTCGTTGGTGATTCCTAATTCTCTTGCAATCTGTCCTGTATTCTTTGCTCTCAGCTTCTCCGTATAACGATAGAACTTGTCCGCATCTACCATACATTTGCCATTTTCTTTACTGATTTTCGGCATAAATGCAGAGATATAATCTCCCATAAAAATGACATAACGGATGCCATCCTTTGGCAGATAAAGAGCTTTAAAGACCTCTAACTCCTTATCTACAACTTCCTGAATCTGCTGCTCATAATTACCGCTTTGCATGCCAAGGTCAAAGAGTTTCTCCTGCACACGCATAATTCCAATCAGAAGATGCTGTGTGGTAACTACCTTTCCTTTTACAAAAAGTGTTATCTGCATACTGCCACCACCTACATCAACTACTGCTGCATTCTGACTGGTCATATCTTCAAAATTCTTCTGGGATGCCACCGTCTTATAACTGATAAAACGATGTTCCGAATTGCTCAGCACTTTCACATTAAGTCCGGTCCGAATCCGTATCTGGTCTAAAATAAATGCTTCGTTCTGTGCATCCCGGATGACAAGACCTGAATATGCTTCATACTCATCCGTCCGGTACATCTCCATAATCCCCACGAATTCTTTCAGCACCTGACACAATTCATCCGCTGTTTCATATCCGACATATCCCTGGGAATAAACATCCCTTCCCAATTCTATTCTATGGCGGACATGGTCAATTTCCCGGATTCCTCTCTTAATGGAAAGCTCAAACACTTTCATGCTGATTTCATAAGACCCGATATAAATTGCTGCAAAAGTCTTCATCCGTGCTCCTCCTCCTGTGTAAATCTTCTGTTACACTTCCTGTCCTAACATATAATTGATAAACTGCTGTGCGGTTCTTCCGGAAAGTCCACCATGACTTAACTCCCATTTGTTGGCTTCTGCTAAAAGCTCTTCTGCCGGAAGATGTACTCCCTGCTTTTCTGCCAGTTCTACTACAATCTGCTGGAATTCTTTCTTGGTCGGTGCTCCAAAGTAAATAGATACACCAAAACGATATACCAGTGAAAGTTTTTCCTGTACGGTATCAGAAGTATGCATATCCTCACGCACTTCCTCTTTATCTGAAAAGTTCTCACGAATCAGATGTCTACGGTTTGAGGTTGCATAAATCAGCACATTGTCCGGTTTCTTCTCCAGCCCACCTTCAATTACAGCTTTCAAATATTTGTATTCAATTTCAAATTCCTCAAAAGATAAATCATCCATATATATAATAAATTTATAATTACGGTTCTTTATCATGGAAATAACCGTGTTCAAATCTTTAAACTGATGCTTATAAACTTCAATCAGGCGAAGTCCCTGCTCATAATACTGATTGGCAATTGCCTTTATGCTGGTTGATTTACCGGTACCTGCATCACCAAACAACAGACAGTTATTGGCACTCTTTCCCTTTACAAAAGCTTCTGTATTATCCACCAGCTTCTTCTTGGCAATTTCATAGCCTACCAGGTCATCGAGTTTCACATGAGCGATTCTGGTAATCGGTGCCAGTTCTACAACACCGTTGGTATTCTGGATACGGAATGCCTTATGTAAGCCTAGATTTCCTACACCAAATCTTGCATAGAATCCGGTTACGCTGTCCTGAAATGCATTGGTATCCTTTGCTCCTGCCAGTTCTACAGCCAGTTCACAGATGCAGTCACGGATACGTTTGTTAAATACGCTTCCATTATCATCCGGTCCCTTGAAATTCTGAAGCACATCCATATCATCAATTTCCAGAGTCTTTGCCACTTCATTTAAGTTATAATCAAACATTTCTTTTAAAATAGCAAAATCATGGGCTGCAATCGCATTGATACTTCCGTTTACTGCTCCTTTCATTTCGCAGGCGGTACTGTAGGCATTTTCATTATTTACCATAATAAACGCAAGAAAACAGTGCCACAGATTTCCTTCAAAACCGTGGCTCACTGCCAGTTCAATCAGTTGGTTCAAACATCTATAATACAATTCTACTATATCAGACCGATTGTAAAATTCACTATCATAGTTTTCCAAAATCCATGTAAAATTATAAAATAATTCTCCATTTTCAAAGTTCTTATATAAAATTAATTCTCCTGAATGTTTCATCTTAATGTCTTACCTGTCTTTCTAATAATTTCCAAGAATTTTAAAGTTTTCAGCTTCTTCTTTGATTCCATGCAATGCATTCTTTACTGCACTCTCATTTAAATTTCCTTCAAAGTCAATAAAGAAACGATATTCCCAGTTCCGCTCTCCTAATGGTCTTGATTCTATCTTATTCATGTTCAAATCATTAAAGATAAAATGGGATAACATATGATAAAGAGATCCACTTTCATGCGGAATTTCAAAGCAGATACTGATTTTTCCGGCATTCTTTAAGAATATCTTACGGCCGGTTACAATGACAAACTTTGTACAGTTATTGCTGTTATCCTGGATATGCTCGTCCAATATATCAAGCCTGTAAATATCGGCAGTAAGACGGCTGGCAATGGCTGCCTGTCTTAGGAGACCATCTTCTTTTACTTTTTTTGCTGCCATGGCAGTATTCTTAAAGCTGTGTTTTTCCCAGTTCCGATGCTCGTCCAAATATCTGCCACACTGCATCAGTGCCTGCGGATGGGAATATACCTGTTCAATATCAGATAGCTTTGAGCCTTTCGTTCCGAGCAGGCAGTGGTCTATTGGAATAATCTGTTCTCCCACGATACAATTATCATATTCTACCAGCAAATCATAATTTTCTGACACAATTCCGGCAGAAGAATTCTCAATCGGAAGCACTGCATAATCTGCTTCTCCTTTTGCGATTGCTTCCATGGCATCCCGCCAGGTCTGCACATGATAACTGTTTGTGGTATCATGGAAAAACTGCTGCATTGCCATCTGGCTGTATGCGCCCTCTTCTCCCTGATATACGATTCTTATATTTTTATCCGGAAGTGCCGCTACCTCTTCAAATGGTATCGGCTCCATAATGCCTTTTTCTGCCAGTTTCTGATACTGCCTTTTTCTGCTCATGCTCATCAGATGTTCAAAAAGCTCTCTTGTTCCACGCTTTAAAAACGGGTCATCTACCATGGAAGTTACCTTTTCTAACTTCTCTTCTTCCCTTGCCTTATCAAAGACTTTTTTCCCGGTAGAAAGCTTATAATCTGCCACCTGTTCAGTCAGTGCCATACGTTTTTCATACAGTGACACCAGCTCTTTGTCCACGCTGTCAATTTCTGCTCTTATCTCTTTTAAATCTTTCATTGTTATCTTTCACCTTATTATTTTTTTCTATCATATACCATTCCTATTTCGGTTGCAAGTTTCCCGAAAGAAAGTTATAATTTTATCGTAAGAATTGTGGAATTTGGAAATGTTATAGAAAAGTTCTATGTGTTCTTTAGAGGAGCTGCAACCTTAACTGCAGAATGCGGTGCTTCTCCCGGCATGTGTCTCTCTTTGTATAAAAGTATGTCTTTCCAATGTTTGACAGAATGGCAACTTCGTTCGGCTGATTGCGGATACAATTTCCGTAGTCTGTTAGGGGCACTTGGAATTCCATCAACAACCGGCAACGCTGGCACAGGACGTGCCAGCGAGGCGCAAGTTGAACATGGATGTGAATTTGCGCCGATTGCCACAACGATGCGATATAATAATGAAATTCTCAGTGCCCCTTGCAGACGAAAGGATGTATCCGCTACAGCCGGACAAAATTGCCATCCAGTCAAAGCAACGGAACGACACACTAACATCAGAGAGACTCACACCGGGGAACCACATGCTTTCTGCAGTAGACAAGGTCTCAAACTCCGCCACAGAACACATCAAAACATCCTCCTGTCGTATTTCCAAATTTCACAATCGTCTGATTACATATAACATCAAAGGAGGATTCTTATGAAAAACAAACGAAAAAAACAGCTCTTTATCACGATTGCAATTATTCTTATTCTGATTGCAGTTTTTTGTCTGATTCATTTTCTCAACCGCACAAAAATGAATTCCGGTTACGTCAATGGAAATTCTGCCGGTAATCTTTATAATGGCGGACTTTTCTGTGAAAGCAACGGCACTGTTTTCTTCAGTAATCCTTCCGACAACCACCGACTCTATTCCATGAATCCTGATGGTTCTGATATGAAGAAGCTTTCCGATGATACCGTCTCTTATATCAATGCAGATGATCACTATGTTTACTATGTCCGAAACAACAAGAGTGAGGATACTAATTTCTCTTTTCTGAATTTTGGAACTAACAGCTTATGCCGTATCAACCGTAATGGAGGCAGGGTTACCATTTTAGATGACGACCCAAGTCTTTATGCCGGACTGTACGGAAATTATATTTACTACATCCACTATGACAAAGAAACGGCTTCTACCCTGTATCGGATAAAAATCGACGGCACAAAAAAAGAACAGGTTTC
Source organism: Roseburia amylophila (assembly GCF_025567465.1). Classification (NCBI taxonomy): domain Bacteria; kingdom Bacillati; phylum Bacillota; class Clostridia; order Lachnospirales; family Lachnospiraceae; genus Roseburia; species Roseburia amylophila. The sequence continues at coordinate 146,105 of NZ_JAOQKI010000005.1, read as the reverse complement.
TAAGTTTCCTTATAAGACCTGCTCCTCTAATGGACAGTATATGTACTTTAATGGCGAAAACGATTCCCACTCTCTCCTGCAGCTTGATACTGCCGACAACTCTGTTGCTACACTCTATAGCTGCACCTGTTATGAACCGACTGTAATCAATGACACGGCTTATTATATGGATGGTGACAACGATTATGGACTAAGCACTTATTCCTTAAGCAGCGGTGCTGCCAACCTTATCATCCCATCCAGAATTGACTGCTACAACGTCACCGGGGATTATATCTATTATCAAAAAAATGGAGAGGGTGCCGGTATCTACCGCTGTCTCACCAACGGAAGCAATGAGGAATTACTGATATCCGGTAATTATACCGCATTACATACCACCTCACAGTGCCTTTACTTCTATGAATACGGCAATGACTCTGCCTGTTATCAGATGCCACTTAGTGGAACCGGAAATGATATCGGTGTATTTACGCCGGAGAAATTATAATCTACCATTCCAAAAGCCGCATCAGAGCTGAAGTTTTTCTTCCTCTCCAATGCGGCTTTTTCTATTTTATTACAAACTATACTTTTTTCTTCTGTCTGCAAAGAAATTGAAAAATATCCTTTTCCAATAAACGTCCCTTACAGGCTGGTACGAACCTGTTTTGGTTTATAGCCTTCTTTTTCCAAAGCATTGATAATCTGCTGTTTATGCTCCGGTCCAAAGCACTCTAATGTAATGCGAAGTTCAACTGCCGCGGTACGGTTGGTTGTTACAAACTGGTTATGCTCCAGCTTGATAACATTTCCCTGCTCTCTTGCGATGATTCCGGACACTTTACAAAGCTCACCCGGCTTATCCGGAAGCAGTACAGATACAGTAAAGATTCTGTCACGGAAAATAAGTCCCTGCTGAACAACGGAAGACATGGTAATGACATCCATGTTTCCACCGCTCAAGATAGATACGACCCGTTTGTCTTTCACATTCAGATGCTTTAATGCGGCAACGGTAAGTAAACCGGAGTTCTCTACCACCATCTTATGGTTTTCTACCATATCAAGGAAGGATACGACCAGCTCATCATCACTTACGGTGATGATATCGTCTAAGTTCTTCTGAATATATGGGAAGATTTTTTCTCCCGGAGTCTTTACTGCGGTACCATCTGCAATGGTATTTACTGCCGGAAGTGTTGTAACCTTACCCGCCTTAAAGGAAGCCTGCATACAATTTGCTCCAGCCGGTTCTACACCAATCACTTTAATCTTTGGATTCAGTAATTTGGCAAGAGTGGAAACACCGGTTGCCAGTCCGCCTCCTCCGATTGGAACTAAAATATACTCAACCAGCGGAAGTTCTTTAAAGATTTCCATGGCAATGGTTCCCTGACCGGTTGCAACCGTCAAATCATCAAAAGGATGGATAAAGGTATATCCATGCTTCTCAGCCAGTTCATAAGCATGTGCACATGCTTCATCATAAACATCTCCATAAAGTACTACATCAGCACCATAGCTCTTGGTACGGTTTACTTTAATCAGTGGTGTTGTGGTTGGCATAACGATGGTTGCTTTACAACCATAGCATTTTGCTGCATAGGCAACACCCTGGGCATGGTTTCCTGCGGAAGCGGTAATCAGTCCCCTCTCTCTTTCTTCTTCGGATAAAGTGCTGATTTTATAGTAGGCTCCACGTACCTTATATGCTCCGGTAAACTGCATATTTTCTGGTTTCAGATATACTTTGTTACCGGTCTGCTCACTCAAATAATTGCTGTAAATTAATTTGGTCTCCAAAGTTACTTCTTTTACTTTTTCACTTGCTTCTTCAAATTTATCTAATGTTAACATTCTGTCTCTCCTTCTTCTCCCGAATCTTCCTTTACATCAAACAATGCATTTACAAACTGCCCGGAATCAAATTTCTGTAAATCATCTATGCTTTCACCGACACCGATATATTTTACAGGGATGCCAAGCTCTGACTGAATGGCAACTGCAATACCACCTTTTGCGGTTCCGTCCATTTTCGTTAAAATAATTCCGGTAATGTCTGCCACCTCTGCAAACTGTCTTGCCTGTGCCAGTGCATTCTGTCCGGTTGTAGCATCCAATACTACCAAGGTCTCGCGGTATGCATCGGAATATTCTTTTTCCAGAATACGGTTGATTTTGCGAAGCTCTTCCATCAGGTTTTTCTTGTTATGAAGCCGTCCGGCAGTATCGCACAAAAGGACATCTGCCTTTCTTGCTTTCGCAGCTGCTACTGCATCGTATACCACAGAGCCCGGGTCAGCACCCTCCTGACCGCCAATCATGTCTACTCCGGCACGGTTCGCCCATTCCTTTAACTGGTCTCCTGCCGCTGCACGGAAGGTATCTGCCGCTGCTAAAACCACGCGTTTACCCTGACTCTTTAATTTACCTGCCAGCTTGCCAACAGAGGTTGTCTTTCCGACTCCGTTTACACCAATGACTAAAACGACAGATTTTTCTTCCTCGAAGCGGTATGCAGTCTCACCTACATCCATCTGCTCTTTGATACTCTGAATCAGAAGCTCTTTACAGTCTGCCGGCTCTTTGATTTTTTCTTCTTTGACACGTTCCTTTAACTTGTCCAAAATTGCCTCTGTGGTATGTACACCAAGGTCTCCCATAATCAGAATCTCTTCGATTTCTTCATAGAAATCATCATCAATATGTGAAAATCCATGAAATACAGAATCAATACCGGATACAATGTTATCTCTTGTCTTGGTTAATCCTGATACAAGGCGGGCAAAAAAGCCTTTTTTCTCTTTCTTTTCTTCTTCCATCTTGTCACTTCTTTCTCTGTTCATTTCTCTTATTTATCTAAATCTTCTTCAATCAGATTTACACTTACCAGTGTGGATACACCCTTCTCCTGCATGGTAATTCCGTACAGGCGGTCGGCTGCTGCCATGGTTCCTCTTCGGTGCGTAATGATAATAAACTGCGTATTCTTCGTTAATTTATGCAGATATTTTGCAAAACGTCCTACGTTAGAATCATCTAACGCTGCCTCAATCTCGTCTAAAAGACAGAATGGGGATGGCTTTAAGTTCTGAATTGCAAATAACAGTGCAATGGCTGTCAACGATTTCTCTCCACCGGACAACTGCATCATGTTCTGCAGCTTCTTTCCAGGTGGCTGCGCAATAATACGGATGCCACACTCTAAGATGTCCTCATCCTCGACTAACTCTAAGGTTCCTTTACCACCACCAAAGAGATCCTTAAATGCCTTGTCAAATTCATGCTGGATTTCCGCAAACTTCTCGGTAAACTGCTTGCGCATTCCGGTATCCAGATCTTCAATGATACCCACCAGCGTCTGCTCTGCTTCTACTAAATCATCATGCTGCGTCTTTAAAAACGTATAACGTTCACTGATTTCTTTATATTCTTCAATGGCATTGACATTGACATCACCCAATTTTCGGATATCATCCTTGATACCGTAAATCTGTTTCTTAAGTTCCGGCAAATCCTGATATTCTTCATTGCGAAGCAGCAATGCGTTATGCGGAGTCAGCTCATATTCCTCCCACATATAATTGGTCTGGTATTCACCTGCCTCTTCTAACTTCTCTCTCTGGCTGTTCAGTCGGAAAATCTCTTTGTCAAGATTTGCAATCCGCTTGGAAATCTCTTCTCTTCGTTCAAAGAATCCCTTATACTCCGCTGACATCTGTTCTTTTGCAGCAATGCTCTCAGAAAGCTTCTGATTCAATGCCGCATAATTCTCATCGGATGCAAGAATGGTCTTTCGGATGGCTTCTATGTCTGCCTCATGACGTTTTGCATCTTCTTTGGATTCTGCTGACTGATTCTTCAAAGACTCCTGATTCTTGTATACACGCTCTAATTCTTCTTCCACACGTTCTAAGTTTTCCTGTATGAATTCCTGTTTCTGTGTGAATCCGGCTTCCTCTAACTGCACCTTGGAAACAGCTTCAGTTGCAGCCTCTTCCAGTTTCATCTGTTCTTCTAAAATTACCTGGAACTGCTCAGCCTGGGCTTTGATTTCTTCTTCCCGTACTTCTGCTTCTTTGATTTCCTCTTCCGTACGTTCCTTGCCCTTCTTAATATCCGTCAACTGTTCTTCAATATCCTGGCTCTCATTCTTTAAGCCTTCAAATACGCTCTCGCTTTCATTCTTCTGCTGCAAGGTACGGTCTACATTCATCCTGGCTGTATTCTGCTGTAAATACTGTTCCTGTAAATCAGTCCGTACCTTTTCCATATCCTGCATGGCAAGTTCCTGTGCAGTGCGGATTTCTTCGCTCCGCTCCTTGCAGGATGCAATAGTTTTCTTCAGTTCTTCCAGTCTCTTCGTCAAATCGTCAATTTCGCGTTTTCTTCCCAGAAGATTACCGGTATTCTTAAAGGCACCACCGGCAATGGAACCACCCGGGCTTAAATACTCACCCTCCAAGGTTACCATATGTAAAGAATAATGGCTCTTCTTCGCCAGTGCCAACGCATGGTCAATGGAGTCCATAACAAAGACTCTTCCAAGAAGATAGGACATTACACCGTCAAATTTTGCATCATGTTTTACCAGCGTATCTGCCTTTCCGATTACGCCTTCTTCTTTTAAGAATACATCCTGCTTGCTGTTATCCTTACCGGTAACACTGGTCAGCGGCAGGAATGTGGCACGTCCCAGACGATTCTGTTTCAGATAAGCAATCATTTTCTTTGCTGTCTGCTCGTCTTTCGTAACAATGTTCTGGATGTTTCCACTGAGTGCAACTTCAATGGCTGTCTCATACTTCTTGTCCACCTGAATGAGGTCTGCCACAACGCCGAGGATTCCGCCTTCCTTATCCTTCTGCTCCATTACCTTACGAATACTGTTTCCATAGCCTTCATAACGCTCTGCAATATTTTTTAAGGTCTCAAGACGGGATTCTCCCTTATTATAATCAATAGTTGCTTTTTCTAAGGCACTCCGGTTCTCTGCTGTTTTCTTACGCCAGCTTTGAATTAAGTCTGCGGTCTCTTTTTCTTTTGCCTTTAATGCTTCAATCTCACGACTTACTCCTGCTAATTTGTCCTGATATTCTGACAATACACTCTGCAAATCTGCTTCTTCGCTTTTACGCTTTAAGAGACGCTGATTCAACTGGGCTTTGCGGATATTTACCTGCTCTGCCATGGTATCGAATTTCTGTAATTTTGCTTTTGTGGAAGCTTTATTATTCAGAATCTCAATAATCTCATTCTTGCCTTCTTCGATGCCCTGTGTACAGCGGGCAATTTCCTTCTGAATCTTTTCTAACTCATCAGAAGCTGCCTGCTTGCGTGCTTCAATCTCTGCTACCTGGCTGTCAATTTCCTGCTTCTGTGCAAGATAATGCTCCTGCTGTTCTTTTCTTTCTTTCCGGTCACTTTCTAACTGCTCCAAACGTGCTTTTAAGCTGTCATCTGTCATCTGTGCAGCCTTAATCTGCTCATTTAATACATTAATCTGACCTTCCAGTTTTCCCTTCATGACATTGGTATTGCTGAGTTCTTCGCGGATTTCTGTGATTTTCGCATCCATTTCTTCCATGTCCTGCTCTTTTTTCTCATACTCCGCTTTGATATTCTCGTATGCCTCGTTGTCTTCTTTTAACTGGGTATCTGCAATTTTAAACTTTTCTTCTACTTCTTTGGTCTGGGTCTCAATCCGCTCCATCTCTAAAAGGAACATGTTAACATCCAAGGTCTTTAACTCTTCCTTTTTCTTAAGATAGATTCTTGCGGTCTCTGACTGTTTCTCCAACGGTCCTACCTGACGCTCCAACTCTGTCAAAATGTCATTGACACGTACCAGGTTCTCCCGCTCACTTTCTAATTTCTTCTGGGCGGTTACTTTTCTTCTCTTATATTTTACAATTCCTGCCGCTTCATCGAAAAGTTCTCTTCTTTCCTCCGGCTTACCGCTTAAGATTCGCTCAATCTGACCCTGTCCGATAATAGAATAACCTTCTTTACCGATACCGGTATCATAAAAAAGCTCGCTTACATCCTTCAGACGGCATGGATTGCCATTGATAAGATATTCACTTTCTCCGGAACGGTATACTCTTCGGGCTACCGTTACTTCTGAATAATCTACCGCAAGCTGATGGTCTGCATTGTCTAATGTAATCGCAACATATGCATAACTTAATGGCTTACGATTCTCTGTTCCCGCAAAAATAACATCCTGCATGCTTGCGCCACGTAGCTGCTTGGCACTCTGTTCTCCCAATACCCAGCGCACTGCGTCCGCAACATTACTTTTTCCACTACCGTTTGGCCCCACAATGCCTGTGATTCCGTTGTGAAAATCAAATACAATTTTATTTGCAAATGATTTAAAACCGTGAATTTCAATACTTTTGAGATACATAACTTCCTCCGTTTAAGAGCGCTTATTCTCCTGCTGTTTCAGCTTAAGCAGCGCCTGATATGCAGCTTCCTGTTCTGCTGCTTTCTTTGTATGTCCCATTCCCTCTCCAATGGACTTTACTCCGATTCTGGCTTCTACCACAAACCGCTTATCATGATCCGGTCCTTCTTCCCGGATCAACTGATAATTCAGTTCTTCATTATATCCTGCCTGTACTATCTCCTGCAGGATAGTCTTGCTATCATAAAAGAGCTGTTTGTGCTCAATGTCTGTCAGAATGTATTTTAACACAAACTCTTTTGCATTAGCAAAACCACCATCCAGAAAAATTGCTCCTATTACTGCTTCCAATGCATCCGAAAGAATGGATTTCCGATTCCTTCCTCCTGTTAAATCCTCTCCTTTTCCCAGATACAGATATTTTCCCAAATCAATTGCTCTGGTACAAAATGCCAGTGTCGGCTCACACACAAGGCTTGCCCGGAGCTTGGTCAGTTCACCTTCCGAATAATCCGGATACTTCTGGTATAAGAATTCACTGGATGTAACCTCAAGCACTGCATCGCCTAAGAATTCCAGCCGCTCATTATCTGAGTGCTTCTTCATATGTCTTTCATTGGCATAGGAACTATGGGTTAATGCCTGTCTTAATAATCCCTGATTGTTGAAATGATATCCTATCACTTCTTCAAATTCATGTAATCTGCTCACTATTTTCTCCTTCTAACTGTCGATGCTGCCCGCAAACTACGGGAAACACGCTTTGCAAGCCGCCTGCGGCGGTCGCTTGCGACATCTACCTTATACGCCGCAGTGTGCATCCTCGCGGAGCGTTTTTTACTTTACAGGAAAGAAATTTCCTGTAAAGCAAAAAAGAATCCGGCATGCCGGACTCTTTCGCACAATATGCTTCCTTTGAAGAATACTGTCTATTCTGCTTTTAGTTCAGCGCACTCTTTATCTGCTCTACCGCATCGCCTACAGTAACAATTTTCTCTGCTTCTTCATTTGGAATCTCAATATCAAATTCTTCCTCCAGACCCATGATAATCTGGAAAACATCCAATGAATCTGCGCCAAGGTCATCTACAAAAGTAGTTTCCATACTAATCTCTTCTTCGTCCACATTCAGGACTTCTGCAATAATTTTTTTCAGTTTTTCAAATTCCATAATCTTTTCCTTTCTATTCTTCTGTTTCAGAAATTACTATATTTTTTTTGATTTTATTATTGATATCCTGTTCTTTAAATGTAACACACTGAATGATGGAATTCTTTACTTCCTTCGCCTTGGAGCTTCCATGTGTTTTAACCACCAGTCCATTCAGTCCAAGCAATGGTGCCCCGCCATACTGGGATGCATCGAAAGATTTTAATGTCTTCTTCAGTGCCGGCAATGCCAATGCTGCACCAATCTTACTCTTCAGGCTGCTGAGCATTCCCTGCTTTACTACACCAATCAGCGTACTGGAAAGTCCTTCATAAAGTTTAAGGATTACATTTCCTACAAACGCTTCACAGACAATGACATCTGCTCCGCCATGTGGTATCTCTCTTGCTTCAATACTTCCCACAAAATTGATATCCTTGCATTCTTTTAATAAAGGATATGTTTCCTTTACCAGTGCATTTCCTTTTTCTTCTTCTGCTCCGATATTTACGATTGCAACTCTCGGATTCTTGATTCCCACAACATTTTCCATATAAATGGAACCCATCCTGGCAAACTGTACCAGATGTGAAGAACGGGCATCTACATTTGCTCCACAATCAATGAGCAGGGATACTCCTGTCTCGGTCGGAATCAGCGGTGCCAAAGGCGGACGCTCGATACCACGGATTCTTCCAACAATCACCTGTCCACCAACTAATACGGCTCCGGAACTTCCTGCCGATACAAATGCATCTGCTTCCTTCTGTTTTACCATATTCATTCCCACAACAATTGATGAATCCTTTTTCTTACGAATTGCATTTACCGGATGTTCCGCAGTCTCAATTACTTCTGTTGCATTCTTAATTTCAATCTGGTCTTTCTCATAGGTATACTTTTTCAATTCTTCAGCAATAACCTCCTGCTGTCCAACCAGTACAACCTGTATATCTCTGCGTGTATTTACTGCCTCGATGGCACCTTTTACAATTTCGCCCGGCGCGTTGTCGCCTCCCATTGCATCAACTGCCACTCTAATGACTTCCTGCATATACATTCCTCCTGTAAATCTGCCATCACATTAAGCCTATATTGAAATATACTATAACTTTCCATAGAAATCAACAGAAAACTAATTGAAATATTCCCGGTTCCGTTCCTCTTCTTTGGCAATGTCCTCCTCTGACATATAACGCAGGAAAATCTTCTCTATAATTCCATTCTGAATTGCAATAAATGCCGCCGGTGCAAAAATTAATAAAAATGGAATCAGATATACTAAAAATGCAATTATCAGCAAAATCACCAGCATAAGAATGGTCTTTGGCAGATGTGCAAATGACATCAGTGCCGCATTCTTTACAATTGCTTTATTGGTATTTTCAAAACGGGCAATGTTCGGATATACATATAACCAGATTGCAATCTCAAATACCAGCATAACAACAAAAATCACAAAAGCCTTGCCCCACGCTGCTCCGGCTTTCATAAACTGGAACATGATAAACCAGTCTGCTCCCATAACAAGACCAATCAGTAAGAAAATCAGCCAGATTACGGTTGCCTGTTTGAAATTAGAACGGAAGGATGACCAGAACTCTTTCCAGATATATCCTCTGCCATGGCGGATTACTTTATTCACTGCATAATAAAGTGCAGTACAGGATGCTCCAATGGTAAAAACCGGAATACATGCCATGAACCAGATTAAACTCAGGCAGAATATGTTAATCACTTTATCAAATGCACTAAAGAGCTTATTATTATAATTAAAAATATTGCTCATACCTTCTCCTTTTCTATGAATAGGCATTCGCAAAACCTGAATTGTTCTGCAAATGCCTATCTTTTTCATAAAGTAAAAAGGGAGTGTTTTTGCAAACACTCCCGGTCACTTCTTAATTAGTCCTGAGGAATAATTTCTTTCTTGTTGTATGAACCGCAGTTCTTACATACTCTGTGAGGCATCATCAAAGCGCCGCACTTACTGCATTTTACTAAACTTGGAGCAGTCATTTTCCAGTTTGCTCTTCTTTTATCTCTTCTTCCTTTGGAAGATTTGTTCTTTGGACAAATTGACATCTGGTTACACCTCCTTAAATTTATTGAAAATATCTTGAATTGCTGCCATTCTCGGGTCCAGCTCAGATTTCTCGCAGTCACAAGTCTTGACATTCAGATTCGTACCGCATTTCTTACAAATCCCCTTGCAATCCTCTCTGCACAGAACCTTCATTGGCCAGTTCACCAAGATTTCATCATAGACCATTTTATCAATATCAAGCTGAAATCCTTTCATGTAGTCTGCCTCATCCATCTCTTCTTCCGAAGCATCCGCATCTTCCAATGGGAACTTCTTATTGAATACAAGGTGGAAATCTGTTGGAACTTCTTCCAAGCAGCGGTCACATGGTATTGCTATCCTTACGTCCGTTTCTCCGTGAATCAGTAAATCCTTATTCTCTTCATTAACGATACGCAGCTCGAATGGCTTTTTCTCTATGAACGGAAACACACCTAACTTTGAATCAAAGGATGTCAATTCAATTACAGCCTCTTTCGTAAGCTCTTTATTTTCACATGAACATACATCGGTTAAATCTAATATCACGTTTGTCTCCTTTTCACACCTAAACAATTATACATAGCACTATAGCTTTTGTCAACAATATTTTTCCTTTTTAGCCTACCAAAGCTACGGTTTCTCTTGCAATTGCAAGTTCCTCGTTGGTCGGGATAATGCATACGGTTACTTTGGAATCCGGAGTAGAAATAATCTTATCCTCTCCACGAACCATATTTGCTTCCTTATCCATGGTAATTCCAAGATATCCGAAGTATGCAAGAATCTTCTCTCGGATGAAGGATGTATTCTCACCAATTCCTGCAGTAAAAGCAATGGCATCTACTCCGTTCATTGCAGCCACATAAGCACCGATATATTTTGCTACACGGTAAGCAAATACTTCACATGCTGCAATTGCTCTTGGATTTCCTTCATGATAAGCAGCCTCGAGGTCACGGAAATCACTGGATACACCGGAAAGTCCCTCTACACCGGATTTTTTATTTAATACATCCATAATTCCGTCGATGTCAAGGTTTTCTTTCTTTGCAATGAATTCCATGATTGCCGGGTCAATGTCACCGGAACGTGTTCCCATTACAAGTCCCTCTAATGGAGTAAGTCCCATAGAGGTATCTACACATTTACCATCTAATACAGCACTGATGGATGCTCCGTTTCCAAGGTGGGCAACAATCAGTCTGGAATTGTTATAATCAAGATTTAAGAACTCAGCCAGACGTTTGGATACGAAGCTGTGGCTTGTTCCGTGGAAACCGTAACGTCTTACCTTGTATTTCTCATAATATTCATATGGCAGACCATAAAGATAAGCCTTCTGCGGCATGGTCTGATGGAAAGCGGTATCAAACACACCTACCATTGGTACACCAGGCATAAGTTCCTGACATACACGAATACCAATTAAGTTTGCAGGGTTATGAAGTGGTGCAAGCTCATTACACTCTTCCACTTTTGCTAATACTTCTTCATTTAATACAACAGACTGGGCAAATTTCTCACCACCATGTACGACACGATGTCCTACTGCATCAATTTCAGAAAGACTCTTTACCGCACCTGTCTTTGGGTTTACCAGTGCATCCAGTACCATCTGGATACCTTCTTTATGGGTCGGCATTGGTGCTTCTGTTATCTCTTTATCATGGCCAGCAAGCTGGTATACTAATCTTCCATCAATTCCGATTCTTTCACAAAGTCCTTTAGCCAGTACAGCTTCTGTATCTGAATTAATAAGCTGATACTTCAAAGAAGAACTTCCACAGTTAATAACTAATACGTTCATCTGTTTTCTCCTCACTGCTATTTTTTTACGGTTCATTGTTACAAATCCGCATATGTATGTTTAGTATACGCCTATTTTAAATGGTGTTCAAGTACAGTGTCTGAAAAAATGCAAAGAAAAATATTTTTTCGAAATTCTTCTTATGAATACTTTCCATAAGTAATTTGCCAAAAATATGGGAATAATGCTATGATAGAACTATATTATTTGTAACTTTGGAGGACTTATGCGCATCATAGGAATCATTGCAGAATACAATCCGTTTCATAACGGTCATGCTTACCAGATAGAAAAAATCCGTTCCCTGACCCAGGCTGACTTCGTTATCGCAGCCATGAGTGGAAATTTCGTCCAGCGGGGAGAACCGGCTCTTATTGACAAATATGCACGAACAGAAATGGCTTTAAGCTGCGGTGCTGACCTGGTAATTGAGCTGCCAGCCCTCTGGGCAACTGCTTCTGCCGAACTTTTTGCTTCTGCAGGTGTTGCACTCATGCGTAAATGTGGCTGCGTAGACACCCTCTGCTTTGGTGCAGAAACAGACAATCTTTCTTTATTAAAAGAAGTTGCTTCCCTGCTCGTATCCGAACCAGAGGACTACAAAGAAGTTCTCTCTTCCTGTCTCAAAAAAGGAATGTCCTATCCTGCCGCAAGAAGTCAGGCGGTATGCAGCTATTTAAAAGAAGCCAACCAGCAAATCCCGGCCGATGAACTTGCCTGCCTTTTAAATGAGCCAAATAATATTCTTGCTATTGAATATTTAAAAGCGATTCAGGCTCAGAATGCCGCCATCACCCCTTATCTGATTCAGCGGACCGGAGACGGCTATCACGAAGCGGCACTTAACAGCAGTCTTTCCTCTGCCACTGCCATAAGAAAAGAACTTCTTTCAAACGGCTGGAATGACATCACTACATTAAATCCATATCTGCCGGAAGCTGCTTATTCTATTTTAAAAGAATATCTTAATCTTTATCCGCCGCTTTCTGCTAATGATTTTTCTGCTCCGCTCTCTTACCTTCTGTTACAGCAGAGTGAAGCACAACTGGCTTTCTGTGGTGATTCCAATGAAGCAATTGCCCACCGGATAAAAAATTTGCAAAAACAGTTTCATTCCTTTGAGCAGTTCTGCCAGTTACTGAAAACAAAGGATATGACTTATACCAGAATCAGCCGGATTTTCACTCACCTTCTGCTTCAGATTACAGCTGAAGATTATCGTTTGGGAAAATCCTTAGATTACATTCCTTATCTTCGTATCTTAGGATTCCGCAAGGACGCCTCCCGGCTCCTCACGATTTTAAGCAATTATGCGGATGTTCCAATGATTTCTAAGAGTGCCAACGCAGCCTCTATGCTATCTTCTGATGCTGCACGCCTTTTTGATCTGGATGTCTTTGCCGGAGAATTATATGAAAACATCCTGTCCGGAAAAACCGGGCAGGATGCCAGAAGCGAGTTTGTACGCAATATTGTAAGGGTGTGAATTTGCCGTGCCGTCTGATTTCACCATTTGGTTGGTGGAAAAATCAAAAGAGCGTTTGATAAAAAGATTTTGCCATCAAAAAGAGGTGTCTGGTTCCTGACACAAAATTCCGCAGTTACTAAGCAGTTTTTTTCTTTTTGAGATTAAAACAGTCTTTCCAATGTTTGACAAGATGTCTGTACGGTTCGCCGAAGTACGGATGCATAATAAAGGCTGTTAGGGGCACTTGGAATTTCGTCTGGCAACAGGCAACGCTGGCACAGGGATGTGCCAGCAAGGCGCATTTGAACATGGATGTGAATTTGCGCCGGTTGCCAGACAAACCAAAATTTTAAATTGAAATTCCTAGTGCCCCTTGCAGGCTTTATAGAGCATCCGTACCCGACGGACAGTGCAGACATCCAGTCAAAGCAACGGAAAGACTGCTTACATTCAAGAAAAACAAACTGCTAAGAACTGCTGAAATTTTATATCAAAGGAATCCAGCACCTCTTTTGACAGCAAAATCTTATCTTTCAAATCCTATCTGATTTTCCAGCTCTTAGTGGTGGAACAGACGGATTCCGGTAAAGCTCATCACCATACCATATTTGTTACAGGTTTCGATTACATGGTCATCACGGATAGATCCGCCCGGCTGTGCTACATACTGCACGCCACTTCTGTGGGCGCGCTCGATGTTATCTCCAAATGGGAAGAACGCATCAGAGCCAAGAGATACTCCGGTATTCTTATCTAACCATGCACGTTTTTCTTCTGCCGTAAATACAGCAGGTCTGGTCTTAAATATCTTCTCCCATTCGCCATCTGCAAGTACGTCCATATAATCCTCGCCAATGTAAAGGTCGATTGCATTATCACGGTCAGCTCTGCGGATTTTATCTAAAAATGGCAGATTCAGTACCTGTGGAGACTGGCGCAACCACCAGTTATCTGCTTTGGAGCCTGCTAATCTGGTACAGTGGATACGGGACTGCTGTCCGGCACCGATACCGATTGCCTGTCCGTCTTTTACATAACATACGGAGTTAGACTGTGTATATTTTAAAGTAATCATGGAAATTGCCAGATCTCTCTTTGCTGATTCCGGCAGCTCTTTGTTTTCTGTTACAATATTGTCAAAGAAATGCTCGTCAATATTTAACTCATTTCTTCCCTGCTCAAAGGTAACGCCAAATACCTGTTTCCGCTCGATTGGGTCTGGAATATAGTCAGGATCAATTTCAATGACATTGTAATTGCCATTTTTCTTTGCTTTTAAAATTTCTAATGCGTCATCATCATAGCCCGGTGCAATAACTCCATCAGATACTTCTCTTTTAATTAAAAGTGCGGTTGCTTTATCACAGACATCAGAAAGAGAAATGAAATCTCCGAAAGAGGACATACGGTCAGCGCCTCTTGCTCTTGCATATGCATTGGCAATCGGTGTAAATTCTACATCCATGTCATCTACCCAGTAAATCTTACGCTCTACGTCAGAAAGCGGAAGTCCCACTGCTGCACCTGCTGGAGAAACATGTTTAAAAGAAGTGGCTGCCGGAAGCCCGGTTGCTTTCTTTAATTCTTTTACTAACTGCCAGCCATTGAATGCGTCTAAGAAGTTAATATAACCTGGTTTACCATTTAATACTTTGATTGGCAATTCGCCATTTTCCATGTAAATTCTGGATGGTTTCTGATTTGGGTTACAACCATATTTTAATTCTAATTCTTTCATTTTATTTTCCTCTCTCGCACGAATCTTATTCACAAAATCTTATTTGTTCTTGTTTACAATGCGGCTTTCATATTTTCCGGTTTCAATATCAATATATCTTACAAATAAAGATACCTTATTGTCTGCATTCAGTTTATTCCATACCAGTTCGGTAAATGCATCAATGTCATCTCCGATATCAACCAGTACCGGCTCGCCCTCAAAGCTTGGTAATGGATTGCCATCATTCATATAAGTATGAATGAAATGTCCTTCCCCAGCTACCGGATTCTCATAAGCAAATGTATAACGGTTGCAGGCATCCGGATTACCATTGTTGCTCTTTAAAATAGACATTGCATAATTGTATTTTCCATCTTCCACATGCATGATTCCGGAAATACGCGGTGTATAGTTAGGTGCGTCCGGCTCAAATTCTCTGGTTCTTAATGCCTGTTCGAAGGTCTGCTGTTTATCCATCAGTTCATAAATGGTATCTGTCTGGTCTCCATTGGTTACAATGGTCTTATTGCCCAGTACACGAACCGGTGCATAAATAATAAGACTTGGGTCACTTAATTTTGCAGGGTCAAATGCCTGGGTACGGATTCCTTCTCCATCCTCAACAAATACACGGTTACGGCTGTTCTCGCTTCTTCCCATGATAAAATAAGCAGTTACCGCATACTTTCCATTCTTCGACTTTCCAATTACAATTCCTCTTCCCGGATAAGTAGTGCTTCCAAGTTCTTCTGCTAATGAAGTCATCTTCATTTTTGTTCCTCCTTCTTACGCTCCATGTAATTTTTAAAGTTGCTGCAGCTTTCGTCAAAGTCTCTTTCTCTTTCGAATTTTTCCTGTGACTTTTCCTGTTTGCATGCATAAAAAATACCGACACGTATCCCGAGCTTAACTGCCCAGACGGTCGGCTTTCTCAGGTCATACTTCATGTGGTTATTCCCACGGTTCCGTCAGTCATATGACCTGAATTTAGTAAAACATATTCCAAAACACTTGTCAAGGAATTCTTCCTATAAGAACTCTCTCAGACGTTCTGCACGGTTCGCCCAGGTATCTTCCTTAAGTGCCCGTTCATAAGAATATTCTATGATTTCTTTCATTTTCTTCGGATGTCCCAGCATGGATAATACCTGTTCCGGCAATGCATCCAGATGCTCTAACTCATAAAATGCCAGATCTTTTCCATCGCAGAAACGCTCCTTTAAATAAATGCTGCCATCTGTCAGGGATACTGCTTTATTTAACATGGCTGTAAAAATTCTGTCATGGGCTCCATCCTTAAACCACGGCATGGTATTCAATGCAATCTTGGTATTCCGGATGATTTTTACGCATTCGGCAGAATCAAGCTGCCTTCCGTTTAAAATAAGATTCTCCGGATGTTTTACCTTAAGATTCTCCCACCCTTTACCAAAAACATGTACCCGTACTCCATTGTCTACCAATGTCCGCACCGTTTCTCCACGGAAATAAGTCCGGTTATACATATCCAAAAAAAGCATTCCTGCAAAGCATGCCATCAGCTCCCGCTCCGTTACTTCCGGAATCTCCCGGCGGACAAAATGCTCCATGGCAGAATCTAACGGCTCTGACGGATGCAGGCGGAGATAATTTAATATCTCATGATAGAAATCAATATATTCCTTCGTCTGGCTGGTAAAATGCTCTTCAATTGCCGGAAGATGCACATAGTTTGCGATAAAACCCACTTCATATTCCCGGTTCTCATATGGAATAAAGTCTGTCGAAATACGTTCTTCCTTATCCATCAGAAAATTCCCTGCCAATGGTAAAAAATGACAGGGAATTCCTTTATAAAACCGTTTCATATAAGAAATATGCTGACGGTCGATGCAGAACACAGTCAGATTCGGAATTGTCTCATCAAGCTGCTTATGATAATACAACGGATGGTCCACAAGAATGCAATAGACCGGAATATTTCTGCTGGCAAAGACAGACTGAGACTCTGTCTCCAACAGGAACTCCTCTCCGCTTAATCCGATAAAGTTAAAGGTAATGACTGCGGTCTCGCCACTTTTTAAAAAGCGGCTTAATCGTTTCGTGTCAGCATATTCTGCCTGAATGTCAAAGAAGAAAATCTGATATCCCATCTTGCGAAATGACGCTGCCATCTCATGTGAAAAATAAGTTAATGTTTCTACGCCTCGTTCAAAAAACACAAGTTTACGGATATCACTCATTTTCTTTCTCCATTTCAAAAAATCCTAGTTCTTAAAGCTGTGAATTGGTGCAGGAATTCTTCCCCCACGGTTGATAAATGCATCACAGGAATACTGGTTTACCGGCATAATCGGTGCATAGCCGAATAATCCACCAAATTCTACAGTATCACCTACTCCCTTTCCGATTACCGGAATCAGACGGGCTGCTGTAGTCTTCTGGTTAATCATTCCAAGTGCCATTTCATCTGCAATAATACCGGAAATGGTAGTTGCCTTGGTATCACCCGGAATTGCAATCATATCGAGACCTACGGAACATACACAAGTCATTGCTTCTAATTTCTCCAGTGTAATGGCATTTGCCTGTACTGCATTAATCATTCCCTGGTCTTCGCTGACCGGAATAAATGCACCACTTAAACCACCAACATAAGAAGATGCCATTACACCGCCCTTCTTAACCTGGTCATTTAAAAGAGCAAGGGCTGCTGTCGTTCCCGGTGCACCTGCATATTCAAGACCAATTTCACAAAGAATATCTGCTACACTGTCTCCGATTGCAGGAGTTGGTGCCAGAGATAAATCTACAATACCAAATGGAATATTTAAAATTCTCGACGCTTCCTGTGCTACAAGCTGACCTACACGGGTTACTTTAAATGCAGTCTTCTTGATGGTCTCACATAATACTTCAAAGTTCTCTCCACGGACTTTTTCCAGTGCAGTCTTTACAACACCCGGTCCGCTGACACCAACATTGATTACCGCATCTGCCTCTGTTACACCATGGAATGCGCCTGCCATAAACGGGTTGTCATCCGGTGCATTACAGAATACAACCAGTTTCATACAGTCTACAGAATCTCTGTCCTTAGACTGCTCTGCCACCTCTAAGAGAATCTCTCCCATTAATTTTACAGCATCCATGTTAATTCCGGTCTTTGTGGATGCAAGATTTACAGAACTGCAGACTCTTTCGGTACGGCAAAGTGCCATTGGAATAGAACGGATTAAAAGCTCATCTGCCTTTGTCATTCCCTTGGATACCAGTGCAGAATATCCACCAATCAGGTTTACTCCTACTGCTTTGGCTGCTGCATCCATAGTATCTGCAATGGTTGCAAAATCTTCCGGTGTCTTGCAGGCTGCCCCGCCAACCAGTGCAATTGGTGTAACGGAAATTCTTTTATTTACGATTGGGATTCCAAATTCCTGCTCAATCTGATTTCCTGCTGATACCAGATCCTTTGCCACTGTAGTAATTTTCTTATAAATGTTATCGTTTAACTTCTTTAAATCAGAATCAATACAATCCAAAAGACTGATTCCAATGGTAATGGTACGGACATCTAAGTTCTCATGCTCCACCATTTTATTGGTTTCGCTTACTTCCATTATATTAATCATTTTTTGTCTCCTATATTCTGCCTTTCTACGCAGCTCATTTCCTGTATTTTCATTGATACGCCTTAGTGACCTGCCAACAGCAGTTCCCTTTTATGTAAGTCGTATTAAATTCTGTGCATCATATCAAAGATTTCTTCTCTCTGACATTTGATGGTAACACCGATTTCCTCACCTAATTTTTCCAGTGCTGCAGAACACTCAGCAAATGGTGTTTTGGATGTATTTAAATCAACAATCATCATCATATTGAAGAATCCGTCAATGATAGTCTGTGAAATATCCAGTACATTGATATGCTGTTCTGATAAATAAGTACAAACTTTTGCGATAATTCCTACAGTATCTTTTCCTACTACAGTAATAATTGTCTTGCTCTGTGTCTTTTCCATTTTGTTCTCCTCTTATTTTTGCTTTCTTAATATTCTTAAATCCGGATAAGCTCAGACACTTCGTCCCGCTTTGCTACCTGGATTGGAAAATCATTTCCGTGGTACGGGTTCTCACCCTGTTCTACTTCCTGGCGCACTGTCTCATATGCCAGTTCTGCCAGATTATTTTCCTTGCTCAGATGCCCCAATACTACTTTTTTAAACTTATCATGCAGAAGCTGCCCTAAAAATTGTCCACTGCTCTCATTGGAAAGATGTCCTCTGTCCCCTAATATCCGCTGTTTCAGAGGATAAGGATAACTGCCCACCTGAAGCATACGCACATCATGATTTGCTTCTAACAATAATACATCTAAATCCTGCAGCTTGTCTATAAGATAATTGTCATATTTCCCCAAATCGGTAATGACCGCCATCTTTTTATCTGACTGTTTCATGATGTATGCCACCGGATTTGCGGCATCATGGGAAATGGATACCGGCTCCACCGTAATATCTCCAATCTGAAATTCCACTCCGGCTTCGATAGGATGAAACAAGGTCTCATCTACTTTTCCCACACTGGAAATCCCTTTGACTGCCTCAATGGTCTCTGCCGTGGCATAGATTGGAATTCCATATTTTCTTGCTACCACGCCAAGACCGGAAATGTGATCTGAATGTTCGTGGGTCACAAGCAGTGCCTGCATTTCCGCGGTTTTCAAACCGATACTGTTTAATCCTGCTTCAATGCGCTTTCCACTGATTCCGGCATCAATCATCAGATGGCTGCTTTCTGTTCCTGCGTAGATACAGTTTCCACTGCTTCCACTTGCAATACTGCATAATTCCATTTTCTTATGTCTCTTTCTATTTAGTAATTCTCTTTCCAGTACACTTCAATTTTATCGCCATCCTGCAATACCTGTGTATACTGGGCATCCATGCCATTAATTAAAGTTACAATTGCTCTTCCATGGGATGCTGACAAATCAAAATCAATATAATCAAAAATATCCACGAATACATATTCTTCTTTGCCACTTAAAGTAATTTCCTGATTGTTTGCAATAATATGTAATTCTTTGCTTTCCGGCTCTGCACCTGCCGTTTGAATGCCATCTGCAACATTTTCATCCGCAGCATTTTCGCCTGTCACAGATTCAGCTGCCTCAGAAGCTTCTGTCTCATGAACTTCAGCTGCACTGTCTGTGCTTTCTTCTATTGAAGCTTCTTCTTCCGGTCCGGCATCAAATCTGTGGTCTGCCTGTCCATAGGAAATATGACGTTCACCGCTTTCATAGGCAGAAGCACTCCATTCGATTTCAAAGTTCTCATAGCAAAGGGAACCCATATCTGCCGGTTTTCCATTTAAGATAATTCCGGCTTCTTCATCAATCCGCACATCCATAAACTCTGCCAGCTGTCCAATGGTATAGAAGTTTCTGGTTTCGATTTCGTCCCCTTCCTGAATAACATAATTAGAAGGTTCAAGGCTTCCATTGACCTGAACAAATTTCGGGCAGGTAATATTGATGCCATTGACCTGGAAGGTAATGGTGGAGGATGTATATTCATCTAACTGTTCAATCGTAGATACGGCTTCTTTTCCAATGGTAGAGGCTTCTATGGTAATCTCGGAATTCGGAACCAGTGGTGTATTGATGCTGACTACTCTTCCGTCCACTTTAACAATGGCAGATTCTCCCGGTTCTCCACGGACGATTCTCGGCTTGCCATTTACGGTAAACTCCACTGCCTTGCCCCGTCTTGGGAACAGCGCTTCATTCGGGAAGCCCGCCTGCAATGCTGCATCCACAATGGTAAGATGGCTGTTATCATAAAGCTTTAAGCGTTCTCCGTTAAACCGGACCATAATGAAATTATTCTTCTGGTCATAATAATTAAGACAGATTCCAATCGGCGTTACCAGTAATGGGTCTTTCTTAATCTCTTCCTGTGCAAAATGAACCTCTTTTAAAACTTCTTCTCCACGTAATGCCACACGTTCTCTTGGAATTTCAAGCTTGTCTGCAAGCATTTCCGTAAATCCGTGGATTTTGCCGCCGCCGCCAACTACGAAGGCTGCGCTGACCGATTTATCACCATTTAACTCTTTGATTTTCTCTGCTACCTCAGTAGTAATCTTATCTACCGTATCATGGGTTAAATCCCAGATTTCTTCAGATGGAATCGTATGGGTAATGCTCATGATATCTGTAAATTCCACTTCATCCGCCATACCGGATGTCAGCTTCATATGTTCTGCCATATTAAAATCCACCAGATAATGCTGTACAATTAATTCGGTCAGCTCATCTCCGGCATAAGGAATCATGCCATATGCAATAATGCTTCCGTCTCTGGTGACACAGATGTCGGATGTTCCGGCTCCCACATCAACCAGTGCAATATTTAACATTCGAAAAGCCTCCGGAATTGCTACGTTGATTGCAGCAATAGGCTCCAAAGTCAGATTGGCAACATTTAATCCAGCCTGCCCTACTGCGGAATACAGACCATCTACAACGTCCTCCGGCAGGAAGGTTACGATAATATCCTCCGAAATTTTCTCTGCCTTATGTCCTTCTATATTGGAAAAGACTTCATCATTGATATAATATTTTACAACAGAATATCCCACACAGTAAAATTTG
This sequence comes from Roseburia amylophila, assembly GCF_025567465.1. NCBI lineage: Bacteria > Bacillati > Bacillota > Clostridia > Lachnospirales > Lachnospiraceae > Roseburia > Roseburia amylophila. The sequence goes on along the minus strand of NZ_JAOQKI010000005.1, from coordinate 124,862 downwards.
TAACGGGTATCATTCCTCTCTTTTAAAATCTGCTGGGCATGGTCTACTCCCAGTAAATCCAGAGTATGTATATGTTCTGCAGTTACTACGGTCTCTTCTGCGAATTCATATTCCACGCTGGTGGTCACGGTTTTCAGTACACGGCCAGCGGCAGCAATGCAGACATCTGTAAGCTTTGCCTCTAACTGCCCTTCTAATTCTGCCTTTACTTCTGCAATTGTTCTGCCTACTCTTCCAATGTCATGAATCTGACCATCCAGCATAGCTCTGGTTTCATGCTCTTTCATATACTGGGCTGCCACATAGAAGTCTTTGCCTTCCCGATATCCAACTGTTCCAACTACGTTTCTTGTTCCGATATCCAAGCCAAATACAAATTGATTTGCATTCTGTTCTGCATTATCCATTGGTATTTTCTCCCTCATTCTCTATTATCGTTCTTACCTGTGCAATGGTTTCTTCCGTCGTACCATTATTATCAATTACCACTTTGCAATGTCTGCGGTATTCGTTCTCGCAAAGCTGGCTTTCAAACATTTCACTGATTTTTTCATCACTGTAGCCTCTCGACTGCTTCAGCCTTGCTCTGCGATTCTCCTCTGAAGTATAAATATACCATAATTCATCGCAAATTTCATCATAATGTTCTTCGATTAATAATGCCGCTTCCAATACCAGATAACGAAGCCTGCCTTCTTCCTTTTCCTGCTCTAATACATGGAGCACATATTCCTTTACTGCCGGATGCAAAATCTCATTCATTCCATTCCGCCTGGCTTCATCCTTGAAAATAATGGCTGCCGCCTTCGGACGGTTCATCTTCCCCTTTTCATCAAAAACATCTGTTCCATCAAACAGCTCCTGCAATTTTTCGTTACAGGACTGTCCCGGCTCAGAAAGTTCTCTTGCGATATCATCCGCCAGCATTACTTTCGTATCTTCTCTGCCGGCAAGGTATTTTAATATTTCTGTTTTTCCGGCTCCTACGCCTCCGGTAATTCCGATAAATTTCATAATTTCTGCCTTATCCTATTTTGCTTCGTACCAGTTATTTCCGGCATGCATATCTACCTCTAAGGTTACCGCAAGGTCTGCTGCACGAAGCATTTCTTCTTTCAAAATCTTCTCTACCTGCTGCTGTTCTTCTTTACAGGTCTCAACCAAAAGTTCGTCATGTACCTGTAAAATCAGTTTTGATTTCAAGCCTTCCTCTTTCAGGCGGTCATGCACATGAATCATGGCTATTTTAATAATATCTGCTGCAGAACCCTGAATCGGTGCATTCATTGCCACACGTTCTCCAAAGGAACGCTGCATGAAATTACTGGAGGATAACTCCGGCACCGGTCTTCTTCTGCCAAACATGGTTGTGACATAGCCTTTTGTCTTGCCATCCTCTACCAGTCCGTCTAAGAATGTCTTGATTCCCGGATAGGTTTCAAAATAGTTCTTAATATACTGTTCTGCTTCTTTTCTTGTAATACTTAAATCCTGACTTAATCCGAAGGAACTGATTCCATAGACAATACCAAAGTTTACCGCCTTTGCATTTCTTCGCTGCAGTGGTGTTACTTCTTCGAACGGCACATGAAATACCTTGGATGCAGTAATCGCATGAATATCTTCTGCATGCTTATATGCATCAATCAGATTTTTATCTCCTGACATATGTGCCAGCAGACGAAGCTCTATCTGGGAATAATCCGCATCTAAGAATACATAACCTTCTCTCGGTAAAAACACTTTACGAATCAGCCGTCCCAATTCCATCCGGATTGGAATGTTCTGTAAATTCGGGTCTGTACTGCTTAAACGTCCGGTGGCTGTTATGGTCTGCTGGAATGTACTGTGAATCCGTCCATCCTCTGCAATAAATGCAGCCAGTCCGTCGGCATATGTGGATTTTAATTTGGTCAGCTGACGGTACTCTAATATTTTTGATACAATCGGATAATCCGGTGCCAGCTTTTCCAGTACATCTGCTGCAGTAGAATATCCGGTCTTGGTCTTCTTGCCATTTGGCATCTGCAATTTTTCAAAAAGAATCACACCAAGCTGTTTTGGTGAATTGATATTAAAGGTCTCACCGGCTTCTTCATAGATTTCTTTTTCAATTTTATCTATGGATACTGCAAGATTCTCTCCATATTCTTTTAAGGCATCTGCATCAATAGCAATGCCTTCCTTTTCCATATCAGATAAGGTATATACCAGCGGCATTTCTATTTTATCAAAGAGTTCTTTCATGCCCTCTTCTTCTAACTGCTTTGCCAGCGGCTCTTTTGCCATTAAATTAATATATGCCTGATAACATGCCATTTTCAAGAATTCTTCCGGCTTTTCTTCCGATGCTGTGGCTAAATCTTTCTTTCCAAGATAATCCTCTTTCGATGGCACCATCAAATCAAGATAGTCTTTTGCAATATCTTCATAAGCATAGTCATTTTTCAATGGATTTAATAAATAAGCTGCTATTTTCACATCAAAAATATGACTCTTTTCATCGGCTTCTATCCATTTAAGCTGTGGTTTTAAATCAAAGGTGCGAATCTCTGTGCCTGATGCAAGAAGCTGTCTGCTCTGTTCGAATAGATACTGCTCTGTCACAAATCCCACAACCGGAATATATGCCACATCTTCTTTTGTGCATGCAACTGCAAGTCCAAGCACAACATCCTTTTCATAAATCAACTGGACTCCTGCTGCCTGCTGCTTCTTTGCCTTTGCAAAAAAATCTTCTACCCCAGAAAAATCCTCGATTCGTTTAAAGTTTTCCTCTCCGGTATTTACCGGTGTGTCTACTTCAAACCGTTTCAAAAGATTCTTAAATTCCAGACGCTTACACATCATATAAGCTTCCGGTGTATATAAATTGCCAATTCTTGCTTCGTTGATATCATATGGGATGTCTGCATCTATCTTAATGGTAGCCAGTGTCTTACTCAACTGTGCCATATCATAATGCTCTTTTAACATCTCTTTCGCACGGTTTGGCTTAATCTCTTCTACATGGGCATATGCATTTTCAATGCTGCCATATGCCACAATCAGGTTCGTGGCTGTCTTTTCGCCGATTCCCGGTACACCCGGAATATTATCTGCGGTATCGCCCATCAGCGCCTTTACATCAATAAACTGCAATGGTGTAACCTGATATTTTTCCAATACCTCTTTGGTATTATAATCTTCGATTTCCGTTCCGGTCCGCCTGGTCTTTGGAATCCGGATCTTAATATGGTCACTGGCAAGCTGCAATAAGTCCCGGTCTCCGGACACTACAGACACTTCATAGCCTGCTGCTTCACTGCGCTTTGCTATGGTTCCCAATAGGTCGTCTGCTTCTAAGCCTTCTTTTTCAATTACCGTAACTCCCATGGCACGCAGCATTTCTTTCATCAGCGGTACCTGCTGCCGCAATTCTTCTGCCATCGGTTTTCTCGTTCCCTTGTATGCATCAAACATCTTATGACGGAATGTTGGTGCATGCACATCAAAAGCAACCGTAAGATACTCCGGCTGCTCTTCCTCTAATATTTTAAATAAAATGTTTAAGAAACCATATACTGCATTGGTATGAAGTCCCTCTGCATTGGTCAAATCCGGTAATCCAAAAAATGCCCGGTTTAATATACTATGTCCATCAATCAGAACTAATTTTTCGCTCATCTTATCCTAACTTTCCTCATCCATCATCTGGAAAAATTTTGTATCTATTTCAGGGTATGACCGTTTCAAGGAAATCGGCTTGCCACTACGATTTAAGAAGCAGTGCTCACTGGCTGCAATGGTACGGAGTTCTCCGGTCTCTTTGTCTGTCATACGATAACGGACACTGAGCTTGATTCCATTGTAACCTGCAATGGCTGTTTCAATAACAACAGTATCTCCGAATCGCACCATGCTCTTATATTCACACTGTACAGACAGCACCGGACTGATAATTTCCTGGTCTTCCATCTGTTTATAGCTGAAGCCCATCTGATCCATCAAGTCCATGCGTGCCTCTTCCATCCAACGGATATAATTGGAATGATGCACAATCCCCATCTGGTCTGTCTCATAATATTTTACATTATGCTCATACGGTTTTACCTTAATTGGTGTTACTCCATGATAAATATCAACTCTTGTATCCTTCATATCTGTCACCTTCCTTACAAAACGATTATACTCAAAAAACGAACGACGTTCAAGCGTCGGAGGGATTCTTTTGGAATTATTACGCCTTTTCTATTCCCCAATCACATGAATCTGACACATTTTCATAGTGGTAAGTGCTGCCTCATGGGATTCCGGTGTCACTCCGGCACAACATGTGGCATCCACTGTAAGCTCTACATCCGGAAATTCTGCTTTCAAAATCAGGGCATTGGATACCACACAGATATCCGTACAAAGACCGCATAATTCTATTTCTTCAAAGTTTCTCTCCGACCAGTGTGTCCATCCAAAGGTTGGTTTATTAATATAGCTGCATCCCGGCACCTCTAAACCTTCTGCAATCTCCCAGCCCTTTGTGCCTTCGATGCAATGTTCCACCGGAAGCTTCTTTCCCTCCGGTGTGTTAAGATAATCTGACTGATGAGTATCCCGGGTAAAAATAATCTCGTCCCCGCGCTCCTGATACTCTTTGATTTTCTCTTTTACCTTCGGTACAATTGCCTGCGCTTCCCTGGTTCCAAGTGAACCATCGATAAAGTCATTCTGCATATCTACTACAATCAGTGTTTTCATATTTGATTCCTTTCATTCCTTTTTACAAATGATTATCCTGAAGTTATTTTCTTTTATTATACACATTTTCTCTGACAGTTGCATAACATATCAAAAATATCTTATGGTCAACCGCTATGTCAAACTGTACGAATCTTTTTTACCTCTCCACTATTTCCTGCCAGTTGTCCGAATGCCTGTCGACCGATGAGCTTACGCTTCTTGCCGCAGACCTGGTGGTATTAAGTGATATGCTCGCAAATCTTGCTGCCCGAAAATCAATCTGTGAGCCTGCTGCTTCTGCGGAAGATGTACCATAACTTACCTACCGGACTTGCCACCGGCAGTCTCTTTCGGATACCTGACAAAAAAATGCAGAGGAGTATCTCTATAAACTACTTCTCTGCATTCTTTTATAATGTCTTTGCGAAACAAATGATTCTATTGTACTGCTAAATTTGCCAGTATTTCTAAATTCTGTTTTTCTGCTTTTCGCACCATATTGTTCCTCCAAACTGGAATTGAGATTTCACCTGTTTTAAGAGATTTAATAACTGTTATATTTTGTTATTAAATTCTCCGCAAACCCTTGAAAATACTGAATTTATCGCAGGTGAGCTTTCCCTTATTGTTTCCCTTGTATTATATCATCGCACCAGTGTTTACGAACTCTGATAAGGGCAAATACAAGGGCACAAGAGGTCCAGTGGACCTCTGCTCTGTGCCGACCGAAGCGGCAGCGGAGACCAAGAAATCTGATAACACATTATAACACAAAATGAAAGTGACATGGTGAACTGATTGAAATGCTTCTGATTTTTGTAACAAATGATTGATTGAATGATAAGGAGATAAAATACGACGAGAATAATATTTGCAGAATACAATCCACAGCTTAATAGTATTGATGTTTATATATCTGCTGGCTATATGCTCCGCATTGATTGTTGGGAATCAGAAAAGCATTTAAAGACTACACCAGAATCAGACTGTACATGGGGCGAAGAACACAGGGAATAAAACTTATCGTAATTTACATAAAATACAGGCAGGAGCAAATATCGAAAGTTGTCCTGCTTATATTTTTGTTAAAAATAGGGGCGTTTTTATAGCCCCAATTTTGTCATATACATTCATTATTTCTGCATAAATTCAAACACTGCTTCTTTTGTCGGAATCGCAGGGATGCCACCTCTCTTTTGCACACACAATCCAGCAACTGCATTTCCCAAAACAGCACACTTTTTGATTTCTTCCCATTTCATTTTTTCAACATTCTTATTCATGGAAAGGATACTGCATAATACGCCTCCCCAGAATGAATCACCTGCCCCAGTCGTGTCGACCGCATGTATCTGAAATGCTTTGATGATTTCTTTTCTGCTTTTTGTTGCCATAAGAACACCCTGTTCTCCCAATGTAATGGCTACCAGCTTTGGTCCCATAGCAAGGAGTTGGTCTGCGGCCTGCTCATAACTTTCGGCCTCTGTCAACAAAATACTCTCTTCATCCGATACCTTCATGACATCTACCAATTCTATGACAGATCTCATTTTTTTCACTGCATCCTCTTTGCTCTTCCAAAGAGACGGTCGATAATTCGGATCATAGGAAATAAGTGCACCCGCTGCTTTTGCCATTTTTACCGCTTCAATCGTTGTACTTTCTGCCGGTTCATCTGTCAGCGATAATGATCCAAAATGAAAAATTCTACAACCTGAAATTAATGTCTGATCCAGTTCTTCTTTTTTTAACTGTGTATCTGCACCCGGTTTTCTTGCAAAAGAAAAATTCCGTTCTCCACTTTCACCGATTTCCACAAATGCCAACGTTGTAAAATAACCCGGGTCTTCAACAATAGCATCTGTATTGATTCCTTCCTTTTGCAATGTCTTCTTTAAAAATTTACCATGCATATCGTTTCCAACTTTTCCAATAAAAGATGTGCGATACCCAAAGTGGCTTGCAACGGTTAGAAGATTTGCCGGAGCACCGCCGGGATTCTGTTCGAACAATTTTCTCCCATCCTGACTGTGTCCTGCTTCCGTAAAATCAATCAGCAATTCTCCCAATGCCACGATATCAACTTTTTCTTCCATTTTTCAGTTCCTCCACAATCTCGTTATAACGTTTTTTATTTAACCGGTAGAAAAATAATACAACCGCAGTCACAATCCACAGTGCACCCGGAATCGTCGTAAATGCATGTTTCATAATTGAAAGTACAATTGCATTTTGTGTCTGATTTGCAATATAACCATATTTTCCAAGTAATCCTGCTAAAAGTGCTGTTCCAACTGCCATTCCGATTTTATTTCCAAGTGAAATAAATGCATACTGAAAACCATCATTTCTAAGTCCGGTTTTCCACTCCCCATATTCCACACAGTCTGGAATAATTGCATAGATTGCAGTATTAAATCCAGAGAAGAAAAACTGTGTCAGACCAGATAAAGCATAAAAAATAGCCGGTGATTCTTTGGCATTAAAGAAAAACATAGACAACATGGAAATTCCTGTAAATAAAGCAAAGAGAGATGCTGTTCTTCCTTTGTTATTCAACTTGCGGAATAATGGTTGAAAACAGGCTGCCCCGATGATAGAAGGAATAATGATGCACATCGAATAAGTTGTGTAGTAGGAGGCATTCCCTTCCACATATGTAAAGTAATACAGAATATCTGCGTTTCTACCATACAGTGTAAATCCAAATAATATCTGTCCTGCCAATGCAAGAAGATATGGTCTGTTCTGCATAACCGCTTTCAACTGAACCTTTACAGAAATTTTTTCTTTTTCCGGAGTAATCACTGCCTCTTTCGTCTTCGCAAAGCAGAAGAAATGACAGGCTGTAAAAATACATCCATATATGACCGCAACCGTCAGATATCCTGTCTTTGCACTATGACTGCCGAATTTGCTGAGCAGTGGAACTGTGATAATATTTAACACACCAATTGCAATCATCGCTGCAACCGAACGGGATGTATTTATTTTTGCACGTTCATCAATATCCTGTGTCATAGCACCACACAAGGTTCCATATGGAATATTCACACAGGTATACCCCAAAACCAGCAGACAATATGTAATTACCATATAAATAATCTTTCCATTCTGCGGCCAGTCGGGTCTTGCCCAGAATGTCATAACAAGAAGAATCGCTGTGATTGGTGCCGCTACTAACAACCATGGACGGTACCGTCCCCATCTCGATTTTGTTTTATCTGTAAGTCCCCCGACGATTGGATCATTGATTGCATCCCAGAATCTTGAAAAAAGCATAAGTGCTGACACAGCCGCCATACTGATTCCGAACACGTCTGTATAAAATATCATCAGAAAATTACTGACAAACATCCAGCTGAAATTACATCCAACATCACCAAACCCATATGCAATCTTACTGATCAGCGGTACTTTTCCATTTTTGTTTTCGCTTCCCATATGTCCCTCCTGTTTTTATCAGAGTTTCTGACAGAACTCTATTCTTTCCTCATTTGGTCCCTTAATCATAAAAAACTTCACACCATTTTCCCAAAATGGCAGTTCTTCGATTCCGTCTGTGATAACTGTGTATTTTTCATTGCAGATTTTCTGATATATACTCTCAATGTCTTCCACATCAAGAGCAACATGCTGGTATGCACCGTCTGACATTGCCGCCTGCCCATTTTCAAAAGTCTCTATACAGTAATTTTTTATCTGTAAAAATGCCACTTTTTCCCCTGCTTTTTCATTATAAGTCTGCATAATTACTTCAAATCCAAGACCCCTATAAAACTCAACTGTTTTCTGTAAATCGTTTGTCGGAAGCCCGACATGGGCAACTCCGACAATTCCATATTTATTTTCCATACGAACTCCTTACTTTTCACTGACGTTGATAATTACTTTCATCGTTGTCTCGCGGTTATCATCAATATACTGGTATGCCTTCAGATAATCTTTAAAAGCAAATGTCTTTGAGATGAGCGGTTTCAAATGAACTTTGCCCTCATTTACCAATCTGATTCCATCTATATAATCATCATGGCGGTACATCATCGTGCTCTTAATGTCAAGTTCGTGGTCATTTGCCACTGCAAGATCTACTTCTGCCATTCCTGCAAAAACAGCCACCAGTACAATCGTGCTTCCTTTTCTTGCATATTTAATTGCCTGTCCCATTGTGATATTGTTTCCAGCACAGTCGTAGATTACATCCGCCTTATCCGGTCCAAATGCTTCGATCATTGCCTCACCAAAGTCTTTATTTTTGGTATTCACACACACATCAATTCCACATTCTTTTGCCTTTGCCAGTCTAAGATCACTGATATCTGTGATCATCACTTTCGCTGCCCCCATTCCTTTTGCTGCCTGTGCTACAAGATTTCCGATCGGTCCCGCTCCAAGGACTGCAATATTCATGCCAGCCACATCGCCCATCTGTTTTACACCATGAACTGCCACAGCAAGAGGTTCGATCATAGCTCCTTCTTCATAGGACATATCTTCTGGAATAGGTGTTACTTTAGATGCATCCACTGCAAAATACTCAGATGCTGTTCCTGTCGTTTGAAATCCCATTACTTTTAATTCCTCACAGAGATTATACTTTCCATGACGGCATGGATAGCAGTGTCCACAATATACCTGTGGCTCTATCGTCACCTTCTGTCCAACATGAAACTCTGTGACATTTTTTCCAAGTTCTGTGATCTCACCGGAAACCTCATGTCCCTGTGTTACCGGATATTTTGTAAACGGATGTTTTCCATGATAAACATGAATATCTGATCCACAGACACCAATATTCATAATTTTTACCAACACCTGATTTTCCTTTGCCTCCGGAACCGGAACCTCTCTGAAAATAATTTCTCCTGGATTTGTCATTACCTGCTGTAACATAATTGCTTCCTCCTTTTTTATATTGTTTTATTTTATGTTTTATTAAATGTTTTATTAAAGTAATTACATTATCATCCTTTAAACATATTTTGTCAATATATTTCTCTCAATTTTACGCATTGCACAATTTGCAGATATGCTTTTTGTATATATTTTCTAATCAACGCACAAAAAAACGGAAAGAAAACCTCACTTACCGTTTCCTTTCCGTTTTTTTGCTCACACTTCACTCTGTTTTCACACTATAATAATTTATATTTCCATCATATGTTCCGCAAAAAAATATTTCGCAGCTCCAACAGCCGACGCTTCTTTCCTGTACGAACAGTTCTTCAGGTATGAAACATCATGTTCAAAACCATTATATGCCATCACTTTTTCTCCCAAAGGTATCATATAATCTGAGAGTACACCTCCGACATCGCCCCCCAGTATGATATCCATATCATATGCCATCCGTAGATTTGATATCAAAACAGCAAGATGATCCAGATACTCATTCCATATCTGTAAAACCTTTTTATCTCCACTTTCAAGATTTTCCATAAATGCATCCAGCGACTGCCTGTTATCTTCCGTCAGTACACTTGCAGCACAATATGCATCCGCGCATCCTGATTTACCACAATAACATTTTTTTCCACCGGGAACAAGTATCATATGACCAAACTCTCCTGCTTTCTGGTTTTGTCCGCGATACAGCTTTCCATCTATGCAGAAAGCACCGCCTAATGTATGATTCAAAGACAGATATATCGCATTGGGATACTTCTGCTTTTTTTCTGCAAGCATGGCTGCATTGGCATCATTTTCAAAATACACCGGCATTCCCACAGCCTGCTCTAAAAAGCGGAGACTATAGTTCTCTATCCCTAACGCGTGGGATTTTAAAACAATCCGTTCTTTCTGATCGATAATTCCCGGGATCGCAATACCAATTCCAAGCAGTGTCTCCTTCGCAGGCTCGTCTGCCAGAAAAGTTTCAACCTTTTGTGCCACCTCTGTACAGTAGGATAATTCTGCCGTAAATTTTAAACGGATGCGGTCTTTTTTTACGATCTCATCTCCAAGATTTACCAGTACCATTTCGATATGATTCGCAGTGATCAAAAGCCCCATTGCATGACAATATGACTTATTAATTCCTATACTTTTTGCCTTTCGTCCGCCTGTCGACGCATACTCGCCCACTTCTTCTAACAGTCTTTTCTCCAACAGGTCATTTACGTTTGCTAACACAGTCGGCATACTCAGATTTAATTCTTTCGCGAGCTCCGCTTTGGACATAACCGGATGATTCAGCACATAATTGATGATTTTTTTTCTTGCTATATTTCTTTTATCTTTATTTTCCGTTTTTTTGTCCTCTTTTATTAAATATTTTATAAAAGAATTATATGCTTTTTTATTCTGTTTGTAAAGGGACGATCCGTTAACGCTAAATATCTTATGGACAACCACTATGTCAAACTGTACAAATCTTTTTTACCTCTCCACAATTTCCTGCCAGTTGTCCGAATGCCTGTCGACCGATGAGCTTACGCTTCTTGCCGCAGACCTAGTGGTATTAAGTGATATGCTTGCAAATCTTGCCGCCCGAAAATCAGCCCTTTGATATGCTATTCTTGCTGTTCCATTTTTTACATATATCGTACCGCATTTTATAAAACCATTCTTTTCAATCAGCCTTTGCATAGTTTTATTATCCGCATGAGTATCAACCCTGATATTTAAAGAAATCTTTTTACAATAGTTTAAAGCACACGGGAACAAGCCATGTACCTGACCATCTCCGGCAAGCCTGTGAATCGTCAGATATGGTTCTTCATTCAGCCAGTTACCGCCCTCAATATGCTTATAAGTAGGTTCTGTACCATCAAACACCGAAAATACCCCATGGATTCCATCCTTGTCATATATTACCTTACATGCATTTTTATCAATATCAGATTTTATCAGATCTGCATCCGGGTAAAAATGTCCCCACTGAGTCGGATTTCCGGACTTTATCATATAATCCTGTGCATATCTGTAAATTTTCATAATTTGCTCTAAATCTGCCATTTCAGCATTTTTCACATTCAGCATGCCTTTTATTTACCTCCACATTTTTCTTATGTTACCCAATTCTTCTGTCGTCAAGCAGCTACTCTTCCTCTGTATCATACTTCACTTTCCATAAAAAGAAAAGGTACTGCAAAAAATACAGTACCAAGTTTTTTGCCACTTCTTTCCCCATAAACCGTCCGCCGCTTCCAAACTCTCTGCTGATTGTAATGATTCTTTTTGCCATATCTGCTTCCTCCTTAACTTAAACTTTCCACTTTATTCTTCCGGATTCTCTTTAAAAATACATATCCCACAAGGCATGCAGCAATCTCTGTTATCGGGAATACCCACCAGATTAAGGAAACGTCCATCTGTCCGTTTCTGACTAAACTGGAGAAAACACCTGCCAGCGGTAATATGATGACAAGCTGTCTGAGCAGTGAAATCACAAGCGATTCCATACCACCATCCAGAGCCTGATAAATTCCCTGATATGCCACATTGATTCCGGCAAAAATAAAGCTGATAGAAATAATTCTCATGGCTTCGATAAAATATTCTCTTGACTGTCCTGCATTAAATAAAGTTGCAAAAGCCCCCGGGAAAATTTCTGTAATTGCCACACCAATAATCATAAGCACAATCGTATAAATTAAGCCATATCTGATTCCATCCTGAATCCTCTTTTTACTATGCATTCCGTATGCAAATGCAATAATCGGCGTGATTGCATCTCTAAGTCCAAAGGCAAGGAAGAGTACAAACTGCTGTACTTTATAGAACAATCCATATGCGGTCTGAGCCGAAGGACTGAATTTTAAAATCAGATTCATCACATAAACCATAATAGACATAAGCGCCTGTCCAATAATTGCCGGAAGTCCGATTGCATAGATTTCCCTGATAATTCTGCCCTCTGGTTTCATAAACTTTACACCATGCTCAAATTCCTTATTTAATTTTACATGGAAAATAAATAACAATGCTGCTGATACCACCTGTCCGATTACGGTTGCATAGGCTGCGCCCTCTACTCCCATTTCAGGAACAGGTCCGATGCCATAAATCATAATTGGGTCAAGAATAATATTTACCACTGCTCCCACAACCTGACCAATTGTTGAATAAATGGAACGCCCGGTTGCCTGTAACAGTTTCTCAAATAGTGAGAAGAAAATAATTCCAAATGAAATCACACAGCATATTCTTAAGTAGCTTGTTCCCATTGCAATGACTTCCGAATCTACGGTCTGGGATGAGATGTATGCTTTTACTCCAAACATTCCAAACAGCAGACATAGTGCATAAATAATTACTCCAAGAAATAAGCTGTTTCCCGCAACTTTCGCAGCTTTTTTACTTTTTCCCTCTCCCAGTGTTCTCGCAAGAAGCGCATTGGTTCCCACACCTGTTCCGATTCCCACTGCTACCATAAGCATCTGAACCGGAAATACCAGTGTAAGTGCATTAAGTGCAGCCTCACTTCCTGATTTCATGTTTCCTACAAAGGCACTGTCTACAATGTTATAAACCGCCTGCAATGCCATCGATAAAATCATCGGTATTCCCATCTGCACCATGAGTTTATTCACCGACATCTCTTTCATCTTGTTAGGCATTTCCTTCATCTTATTACTTTCTGCCATCTTAACTTAATCCTCCTTTTTCCATCTGCAGAAGCTGCCACTGGCAGCTTCTTACGGATATTTGGCAATATAAAAAGTGCGTACCTATCTTATAAGTTGGACTTACGCTGATAAGCTACACACTTTTTCATTGCATTATAAAATTACAAAAACGAGCAGCAAAACTGGATTTACGCAATTTTGCTACTCGTTCAGAAGTCATTATATTTTTCTTTTTGGAAAAAGTCAAATTATTTTTCTCTCGTTTTATACTCATCCCATTTTCCACCATATATGCAATTTTCAACGTAAGCCATCATACGATTGTGTAAAATGGTCATATTATACATATTGCTGAGTTCTTCCAACATTTTAACCGGTGGCATATAATTGCCTGCTCGTGTCAACCCTAGACCAAAAAAAACTGATTTTTTTTACCCTCAAATATCACTTTCCATTATACCTGCTATTGCAGTATATTGAAAGCAATATTTATGCTTGCAGAAGAAAGGAGTGCCACATTTCCTCGGCACTCCTTTCACTTGGATCTGTTGCATGGAGTGGAATATTATTGTATTTCTCAATTACTACTTTCCCATGCACCACCGAACCAATGTATGCCTGATTTGTCAATATTGACTTAACTGTTGTTTTGGTCCATACACCATTGGTTTTTACATTCTGCTGGTAACCAAGAGATTTTAAATACATCAAGTCCTACTGATCCATCCCAATATTTTCTAGTAATAAGTTCATCATAAATAACCTGAAACTCATTTTTACCAACTTTTATAAAAGTCATAGGAACAGATACCATTATTACTGAAGAATCTTTTGACTCACATATTTCAATTTGAAAATTATCCGGAATATCCTCAACTCTTATTTGTTTTAATACAGCTTTGGGGATAATTGCCCTTTCTTCATCTTCAACATATTCTTCTCCATCTATCACCAAAGAACACATATCATCTTCTTCATTAGAATACACAACCGTTGCCATTTCTCTGCCTCCTAACTTTATATCCATATTTCTATATCGGAATATATTATCTCCTTCCATACTAAAACTCCAAACTATCCTCATTGAGCAGAAAATATTTCATGCCCATGATCACAAAGCCTTCCTCATTTCTCCAAGGCTTTTTTGTTCCATTTACTATAACAATCTTCTTAAATGAATCCGGAATATTTCGGAGTGAATTAAGTTCCTGTGTTTGCTTTTCCTCAGAAGTCATATCATAAGCCACCTGAATGTAATATCTCTGACTGCCCTGGTTTACTACAAAATCAACCTCTAGCTGCTTATGAACTCTCTTTCCGTCACTATTCTTTGCAAATACATCCACAATACCAACATCTACATTGTAGCCACGCACAAGCAACTCATTATAAACAATGTTTTCCATAATATGAGTCGGCTCCTGCTGTCTGAAGTTTAGTCTGGCATTTCTAAGTCCTATATCCGAAAAATAGTATTTCAGATTGGCTCCTACATATTTTCTCCCCTTAATATCATACCGGTTCGCTTTAGAAATCAAAAATGCCTCTGCCAAATAATCAATATGATTGGATATAGTTTTATTGCTGTAATTGATACCTCTCTCACTTTTGAAAGTATTTGATATTTTTGTTGGATTGGTAGGTGCTCCTATGGCAGAAGCAAGAATGTCCACCAAAGTTCCAATCACATCAACATTTTGAATTTTGTTTCGCTCTACCACATCCTTGATATAAACATTGGTAAAAATATTTTTAAGATACTCAGCCTTCTGGCGTTCTACAGAAAATTGTGCCACTTGTGGTAAACCACCGTATATCATATATTCTTCCCAAGCATCATCATAATCTCCATCATAAGCCGCATAGAACTCTGCAAAAGACAACGGATAAATTCTTATCTCATCTCCTCTGCCTCTAAATTCAGTTACAATGTCACTAGATAAAAATTTAGAATTACTGCCGGTTACATACACATCAATGTTACTGATACGAAGCAAACTGTTCAGCACTTCCTCAAATCGTGGCATAAACTGTACTTCGTCCAAGAGCAGATAATACTTCCGGTCATCTTCCACCCGCTCTTTAATATGCTGATAACACTTCTTTGGATCTCTCAGTTCCTCATTTTCAATGCCATCTAAAGCAATCTCAATGATGTGGTCATTATCTATGCCACTCTCCAGTAAATACTTCTTAAACAACACAAATAACAGGAATGATTTGCCGCATCTCCTGATTCCTGTGATAATCTTAATCATTCCGTTATCTTTTCTTATCTTTAACTGTTCAAGGTATAAATCTCTCTTAATCTCCATAGTGTCGCTCCTTGTTTTTGTGCATTGCACGAATTTTGGTAATACTATTTTACCACTAAATTATTTTCACTTCAATAGCCATTACTATTTTTTGTGCATTTGCACTTTTTTATGTAATGATTATAGATAATATGCAAAAAGGATACCTACACCATGTCCTGTAACACGATATAAGTATCCCTTTGCTTGATAACTACAACACATATAAATAGACTCTCAGAAATTAATCAATTTTTTCACAAAATCTATAATTTGACGGGTATTCCAAACACCACAAATCTTCTCCGTATGGAATATCCAAAGTATGGTTTTCGCTTAACACATATTCTTTGCCATTAAGCTTAAACACGCTTCCCGGCTCATAATTCATAAGCTGATACCCTGTGGATGTTATATGTTCATATTTACTGTCATATCTTGCCTTTGACTGTATGGCACTTGTGTTTTCGCTTTTGGTATAATATTGTGTTGTTTCCCGATTCCCCATTCTAATAGTAAAATATGTTTCTCCATGTTTTCGTACCTTAGAGCTGTCATTATTGATAACCAGCAACAACAAATCAGAAATATAACTATTTTTTCTGATGCAAACGATGAATATATCTCTGAATAAGCTACAGAATTATTACCTCTCACATATAAATCAATCATCCCATTTTGCATAGTTTGTTACCGTCTTATTGGTAACCTTAAGTTCTTTGCTGACTTCGATAGGCGTGAACTCTCTTTTGTAGTTCTTCATGAGCAGCAAGAGCAATTCTTTTTCTCTACTTTTTAGATACGAAAGGCTTCCCTCCAATTTTTCACCGTTTGAGCTCTCCGACAATTCGCAAACCTTATTTGAATACAGCAGTACCATGCGAAGGAAATATTACACTATTTTTTCACTATTTTACATTATTCTTTTCACTATCTTCTTCCTGCTCCTGCCCTTCCAGAAACGCCTTTATCTTCTCACCATCCTCTGGTCGGATTTCTCCGTGGGAATTTCCATCAAAGGTGATATATTCGTAGGTCTTTCCTGCCTGCTCTAATGCTTCTGTTAATTTATCTGCCTGTGCAACGGATACTTTTTCATCTCCGGTGGCATGAATGATAAGCAGCGGTGTATTAATTTCATCCGCCCAATAGGTTGCAGAACGTTTCTCATATTCCTCCGACATCTCTTCCGGGGAACCGCCTACCAAAGAATCGAATATGGTCTGCATATCACTTCTTTCCTCATATGACATAAAGCAATCGGAAAGGCCAGATACGACAACTGCCTTATGCACCCGTTCATCCTTACTTAACACTTCATAAGTCATCATTCCGCCTCTGGAAATACCCAGCATATTTATGGCATCCTTATCAATATAGGAAAATTGCTCACACAAATCCAAAATCCGGACTACATCATCCACATCTGCTCCGCCAAACTGGTCTTCTCCTTCACTGCTTCCACATCCCCTGTAGTTTGATGCAATGCAAATGGTATGAAGCTGATAGGCATAAAAGCAGGTTTCTATATTTTCCAATGCTCCGTAATCCTGATTTCCACCATGATTATAAATAAGACAGGAAGTCTTTTGTCCATCCAGTAAATCTTTTGGTGCACTGAAATATCCTTCAATTTTCAGTCCATCGCTATCATAATAAAACCGATAAGATACATATTCTGATAAATCGATTCCTGCCTGGCTCTCATAATCTTCCAGATCTATTTTTTCATATTCTGTAATTCCAGCCTGACGAAAGTTCTCTTCTACCAGCTCGTCTGCGTCCAAAGACTCTTTATCCGCAGGTGCAGTTTCTGTTTCCGATTCTGATTCTGAGTCTGATTCCATCTGTGACTCTGTTTCCGTTTTATTTTCTGTCTCAGTCTTCGTTTTATTTTTTCTCTGATTTCCTGCCACTACAACTACAATCACTGCCAGAATAATAATTCCAAGCAGTACCCCAATTTCAATAACCTTTTCCTTTTTCATAATTTTTGCTAAACCTCCCGCCTTGCCGCTTCGATTTTTATCTTCCCTAACTCCTTTATCCGCTATTCTATAATCTCATACTGCATCAGTTCGTATTTTAACTTGCTTCCCTCCATAATTTCTGCCGGAAGAAGTGCTCTTGCCACAAGTTTCAAATCATCTGAAGCAATGTCTGTCCTCTTTAAATTTGCATAGTCTCCATCGATGGATACGACTTCGTAATACCATGTTTCCATATTCTATAGCTCCCTTCTTGTTAAAATATTTGTAAAGGAGTGGGAAATGTGATGCCGGTTTTCTTCCGGCATTCGTGCGATGTAATATCTGGCTTATTCTCCGAACCCGGATGCTCCATAAGAACTGCAAGAGGCACTAAGAATTTCGATTTCATTTTTATTTTCTTCTGGCAACCGGTGCAAATTCACATCCATGTTCATATGCACCTCGCTGGCACTTCCATGTGCCAGCGTTGCCGGACTCCATCCGAAATTTTAAGTGCCTCTAACAGTCCTTATCAGGCATCCTCACTTCGGAGAACAATCCAGATATTGCCACACTACCGTTAGAAAAATTACTCCCAATATTTCCCACTCGCCTTTCAAATCATTTTATCAAGAATTATAGCAGATTTTCGTAAAGAATGCCACTTCTACTGATACACCCATAAATCCCGGATCTGGCTCATAAGGTCGTCTATCTTCCATGTCTTCTTACTGTTCTTTTTACTGTTGGAATCATTCACTGTTATTTTTCCATCGGAATCTACTCCTGTTAATACAATAAAATGTCCGGATGTGGTAAAATCTCCCGGTCCCATGATACAGATAATCGGATGTCCCTGGGATAATTCCTGCCGGATACTGTCTTCGCTGAGACTCAGCTCCTGTGCGGATAAGCCAAGCTTTGTGGCAAGTTCCGTCATCATACTCCAGGCGGAACCGCTTCCATTCACATAGAAGCCATCCTCCTGTGCCATCTGGGCAACGGTATAAGGATTCATGGAAGTATCTCCGGTCAGTCCCACATAGACCATGGACAATGCCGTGGGACCGCATCCTGTAATTGCAAGGAAATTATCTCCATAGGTTCTATAGCCCCAACGCTCGTCCCACTGAAGGAAAAGCGGTATTTTACCATCTGTTACATCCGATGAAATATCAATCGGCTGCTCGTTGTTTCCATTCTTCTTATAATCAAGCACAAACTGTCTTGCTTCTTCATTTTTCTCGTAAAGTTGTACAAGGCTTTCCGGATACCCCTCTGCCGTAAGTGTTGCCTCTGATTTTACATTCCAGTGATTTAAGAAGCCTTGCACAAATGATGTTCTGCCCGCGGCAAAAACTACCAGCAGAATTATTGCTGCCACAAATATTCTTTTGATTCTTCGCATTCTTCTTGCTTTTTTCCGGCGCATGCTCCGCTTTCTCATTTCTTTTGCATGTTGTGTGTTCCGCTGTCCGGCTGCTCCTGATTGTTGTAAATTTCGTTGTCCTGCATGTTCTGACTGCATCATAAAAAACACCCCTTTTTCATTCTTTACATTTAGTAAAGCACACGAAAAAGGAGTGTTCTTAAAGATATTCTATTTCATTTCTTAGATTATTCTTAACAGAAAAATAAATTTCTAAATGATATATTAATATTTACCAGTCGCTATCCCAGTCAGATGAATTAGAATCCCAGCTGTCATTGGAATCCCAGTCATATCCACTGTCTGAACTGCTGTCCGAGCTGTCTGAGCCATAATGCTCTTCATAATATCTGCTGTCTTCAAAATTGGTAATGCTGTTATCCCAGTCATAGCCATTCTGATAAGTCATTTCATAATCAGAACGGTTATTTAAAATATCATCCGGTACCTCATCACTGTCTATCTTATCATAGTCATAACCATCATACTCGAACCAGTTATTGTGGCTGTGTACATAGACCGTATTTTGGTACTGGTAATAACTTGCCTTCTTGTAATTATGTATCGGAATCAGAATGATTAAAAAGCACATCAGGAAACAAACGGCACAGGTTAAGAATTTCTTTCCGGCAAATCCCTGATATATCTTTTCAAATACCGTGCTTTTTCCCCTTAACCCACAAACAATAAGGTCTAATATCACTGCCACAGGTGCTGCGGCAATCAGTGCAATAAAAAGTGCTGTTCCAATTCCCCGGTATAATGTATCTAACACAAAGAGTACAAAGGAACCAAAAAAGAAAAGAAAGAATGCTCCAATCCCGGCAAAGGTTCTTCCTATTACCTTTCCTGTTGACATTGGCTTTCTGTTATTTCCATAACTGCTTCTTACATTTCCGGCCCGATTATGTTCCTTCTGGTTTAAGATTTCCTCTTTTAACTTAAGATACAGTTCATTTACCGCATAGGCTTCATCCGTTCCCTGATAGCGGATTGCCCGCTCGCCGTTTGCCTTGTTCTTATAGACAATAACATTCTGTCCTTCCCGGTAAATACCAAAGGCTTTGGGCTGTGTGTAATTGATTCCGATAAAGAATCTCGTCACTTCATACGGCGGCAGATTCCGTGCCTGATACCACTGCTGCAATTCTTCAATAGTCTTTGGCGTATGGTCTGCAGTACGCTTTACTGCCTGATTGGTGGCTCCACAGTAAGGACATTTCTCATCTGTTTCCTTAATGATGGAGCCACAGTATTCGCATTTAATCTCCATAGCTATATAAACCCTTTCTCCATAAAACTCCTGTTACTTTTTATACTATTCTATTCTTCCACCCGATGCAAGCCCATTTAGAATCCGCATAATTACAGCAAAAATTTTATCTCTGCCAAAAATTCCCGCAGCATATTATTTGGAAGATAAACCGGTGTAGACTTTGCTGCTATTCCACAGACATTGTCCAGTCCGTATTTTCGTGCAATCTGCTTTGCCCGGAACAGATGAAAATCATTGGTGATAATTCCAACGGATGCCCCATCTTTTATCAGTGCCTTGCTGTACTCCATATTCTGCTCTGTATTTAAGGACTTATCCTCTAAGAGAATCCGGGACGCATCAATCCCCTGTTCTTTTAAATACTGTGCCATTCCTTCGGCTTCGGAATATGGTTCATTTGCACCCTGTCCGCCGGATACGATGCAGATTGTCTTTGGATTATCCTCTAAATATTCCACTGCCTCATCCAGCCGGTATTTTAACGCAGCGCTTGGTCCGCTTTCCCTCACCTGTGCCCCCAGCACAATAATATAGTCAAGTCCCGCTTCGCCTTTTTCATGCATCTGACTTATAATACAGCCTTCTACGATGAAAAATGCTGTAAATCCCACTGCAACGACAGCAATACAGATTCCCTTAACCAGCCGGGGAACTTTCTTCCAGAAAGATTTCCAGATAGAATACCCAAACAGGAAGGAAAGTACCGCCAGCCCAATCCACACAAGAAAAAATGATGTTCCGGAACCCGTTGCCAGTACCATCCCAGAATAAACAACACAAAGTACCGTCAGTACCGTAAATATCAGAAATGTTATTTTTTTCTTCATGCCCTCTCTCCTCGTTTTCTCACAACAACCGGTATCCAGGTAATGCAAAGGAATAAGAACAATGCTCCACCGGAAAGCAATGCTCCCAGTTTCAGATTCGGTGTTGTATATTTTAATATAATATCATGGCTGCCTTCTTTTAATGGAATGCTGATAAACGCATCGCAGAAATGCTCATAATCCACTTCTTCCCCATCCACAAAGACATGCCAGCCTTCATCATCCGGCACGGACAGCAAAAGAGTTCCGGCTTTTTTTACGTTGATGCTGCCTTCGATTCTGCTGTCACTGTAGGATTTTAACTCCATGGTCTGCTGGGATAATGTATGATATGCTGCCTGAAATGCTGCATCATTTAACCGGTAGCCCTGCACCAGTATCTGATCCGTATCGGCAGAAGTCAGCGTAATATCTTCCCCAGCCTCACAATAGCCCAAATCCAGTAAATAGACATGGTCACATTTAGAAAATGTCCGCGTGCGGTTTCCAGTGGTTGCGGTAACGGTTTTGGCATCCTTCATCGTATAATAACCATAATAATAACCGGTTTCCGTTACCTGAATCACGGTTTTGCCATCATGTAATTCTGCATCCACCGGCTCTAAAAGATTCTCCGTTGCACCAAGGGCATAGGCGAGTTCATTCTGTGCCATTATCGGTGTTCCAAGGGTAAAATCCCACTTTTCCGTCAAATCACTATCTACCATAAAACCAAGTGGCAGTGTATAAGTATTTTCATATAAGTATATGCCATTCTGTTCTGATATCAGACTTCGATACGGACTTTCCTCTTCTGCACTGTCCGTCAGGATATATTTTACCGAAAGCAGCGAGGAAGTAAGCATCGTTGCACCATTATAGCAGTAATAATTCTTACCGCCTTCCATTCCCATCTCCCGGTAGAAATCTGCCACATCTTTATTTATAAGAGAAGAAAAAATAGATGCGGATGCATAGTTTGAAAGTGCCGATTCATTCTTCGTCATCCGGTTAAACTTATCCATACGGAAGAAACCGTCATCCTCTGCTCCTGCTGTCTCCGCCAATGTTTTATAATCCTCTAAATGCTGGGTATACAGCGTCCGGCTGGTAGTAGAAATACTGGTCGTGTCAAGATTTACGCCTGCCTCGGCACATACCAGAATCACCGCAAATATCGATACGATAGTCCGCATCGTCTTATCCTTCCGCCGATAGAATAACAGCAGAAGTGCATAACCTAAAATCAAAAGTCCTGTTAAAAGCATCTGCTCCGGTGTCACCTGCTCTAAATCTGTAAACCGGAAACATAAAACCAATACCAGCTCCGCTAACAGGAATGCAAATAGGATTTTAAAAATGCTATTGCCTCTTTCTTCCCGCACTGCTTCATAACCTAAGGTCAGCAGTAAAAATGCAAATAAAAAGGTCTGTCTTGCCGGAAGTCCATCCGGAAAATGAAAGCCATGCCAGATAAAATCCAGTTTATTATTTGCAAAGCTCACAAAGAAAAATGCCACCAGTAAGAGCCTTGGAATCTTTGCACCAATTCGGATCCTGCGATTCAAAAGATAAAGGAATAATAATAATAAAATTGCCGCTCCGCAGTAAAGATTTGGCATATGTCCTACCGTAGAAGACGGCTCGACACCAATGCAGAACCTTGCTGCTTCATCCAGCAGGCCAAAATACCACTCCATTTTTTCCGGAAAAGAGATTCCACCGGAACCACTTCCGTTTAATGCCACAATCTCCGGCAGAATCAGTATTGCTCCCATACCGCCTGCCAGGATGGAGCCGACCGCAAATTTAAGAATTGCTTTTCCTATTCCGCTTTTCTGCTCTAATATCAGAATCACAAAATAAAGCACCAGATAGATGCAGACCATAATGGAAATATAGTAGTTTGAAAGAATCGAAACCGCCAGTGTTACCACATAAAGCGTCATCTTCTTTCCTTCTACCAGTCTTTCTAAGCCCAGCAAAATAAGCGGCAATAACACCACCGTATCCAGCCACATAATATCCCAGTTATAAGCACACATAAACCCGGATAACGCATAAAATACCGCAAATAAAGCAATGCGATATCCATTATCTTTATAATGCCGGTTTAGGTAAAATGCAAAAGTAAGTCCGCTAAGTCCAGTCTTAATTAAAATCAATACCGTCATAAATTCGATTACCAGATTAGACGGACATAATAATAACAGCCAGTTAAAAGGACTGGAAAGATAATATGCCATCAGAGATACAAAATCTGTACCAAGCCCCAGATTCCATGTATATAATAACCCGCTTCCGCTCTTTAACTTATTCATGAATTCCGTAAAAAACGGTGCATACTGGTGATACATATCAATATGCAGAAAACACTGATTGCCAAAAGGATAAATCTCATGGCCAATGCAGACTCCCAGTGCAAGAAAAAACGGAATGCAAAAAGCCAGTATTAACGGCATCTTCTTATTGTTTTTGATTCGAAGTAATCTTTCCTTCATTTCTATTTTTCTCCATCCCAGTCAAATAAAAGATAATACTGCAGCGTCTGATAATTAAGCCATGCATCACTGCCTTCTGCTTCCGTATGCTGCGTGGAAATCAATGGCATCTCCTTTTTTTGTTCCAGTAAATAATTCTGATAATCCGACAACGGAATTCCTGCTACTTCCATCATCTGTGTCCCCAGATAGTTGGCACTGCTCTCCTGATTTACCGCCTCATCAATATCATAATTTGCCCAGATAACATAAGGCACCTTATAACGAAGCTGATTTTCTTTTTCTGTTAAATCAGAGGATGATTTGCCTTCTAAATTCCAGATTGGCTCCACCACCGCATCTGTCGGCTGGTGGTCACCAAAGAATACGATAACCGTAGGTTCGTCCTGTGTCTCAAAATAATCAATCAGCTTTTCCAATGCAGCATCCGATAATTTTACCAGTGTCAGATATTCCGATAATTGGGCAGATACCGTTCCATCTACTGTAACATTTCCCTGAAGATTCTGATAGCCGTCGGTATATGGGCTGTGATTCTGCATGGTTACATTAAAGATAAATGCCGGCGTTCCTGCATCCTTCTTCTCATATGTCTCAATAATCTTATCCACACAGGATGAATCATCAATATAGCCCCGCTCATAGGTGGAACCATAGAAATCCGTGGAAGAATAAAAGCTGTCAAATCCCAGCAGCGGATATATCTTATCCCGGTTCCAGCCGGACGCATAATACGGATGCATGGCATATGTCTCATAGCCCAAGCTCTTTAGATAGGATGCCATGCTTGGTGTATCCTTCGTAATATACTGCTGATACGGAATACTACCAGCCGGAAGAAATGCCATGGTATCTCCCGTTAAAAATTCAAATTCCGTATTTGCTGTATTTCCACCCTTCACCGATACATTCAAATATCCGGTCTGGGTATTTTCTGCCCTCTGTTGCAGGCTGTGAATAAACGGCATATAATCTTCATTTACCGGAAGTGCCTCATCGGACAGGACCCCCAAATCGGAAAAGGCTTCATCCATAATGACGATAACATTCGGAAGCTGGTCTGTTGTTTCTTTCTGATTTGCGAATTCCTCTCCAACATTATTTCTCTGGTCGGATGCCGTCCATTCAAGACCATCCTCTTTTTCTAATAATTTCTTTGCCTTTTCAACGGAATATCCTTCCGGCTTCTCCACCTTAAGATACTGTATATCCATAAGAAACGTCACAGCAAAGCCATTTCGTTCATACATGACTGTAGGCGTAAAAAGGAACGGATAAAGCTGTAATTCACTTACCATTGCATCATCCTGTACCATCCAGCCAATTCCTGCCATACAGGCAATAGAAATCACAGCACTACCTGCACGGAGCAATATCTTTTTCCGTGAAATATGAATCTTTGCATAACGCTCCGTAAATGCCAGAAAGAGCATCAGAAGAATCAATGCAATCTGACGGGGCGGCAAAGTATAATCATAGCCTCCGGCAACACTGGCTGCCGTTCCAAGAGACAGTAAATCCCACGGAACCACCGGAGAACCACGGAAGGAAATGACATAATAATTCGCAATGCTCAGTGCAATTCCAAGAATTGTCTCCGTGCGAAGTGCAATCACTGCACTTCCGGTAATCGCCAGCAGCAGCCACACAAAAGCCTCAAATAAAAGGAGATTTAGAATTTGTGCTCTCCACCTGGTTCTTACAAAAGGATTATATGTCATAAATGCAGTAATATAAAAAAGCAGAACCGGATATCCGAATAATATCGCATATTTCAACCACTTTGGTGCTTCTGCATGATAAATCCTTTTTATGAAATTTTTCTCTTTTCTGCTTTCTTCCTGCATAGCCTGTTTCCTCAACTTTCCATTCTCATTGCCATAACCTGCTGGTACTGCCACTGACAGTTCTTTCCTAATACCCGGCAACAGAAAAAGGAGTTTCAAAACAACTGTTTTGAAACTCCCACATATTTCGCATAAAATTATACTCTGGATAAATACTCACCAGTTCTTGTATCGATTTTAATGACATCATCCTGCTCTACGAATAATGGAACCATTACAGTTGCACCAGTCTCAACAGTTGCAGGTTTTGTTGCACCTGTTGCAGTATCACCCTTGAATCCAGGTTCTGTCTCTGTAATCTGAAGTTCAACAAACAATGGTGGTTCAACAGCAAATACGTTGCCATTGTGAGAACAGATTTTACACATTTCGTTCTCTTTTACAAATTTTAAGGTATCACCGATGGTTGTCTTATCTAAAGCAATCTGCTCATAGTTTTCAACATCCATGAAGTAATACAGATCTCCGTCAGAATATAAATACTGCATATCTTTACGGTCGATACGTGCCTGTGGGCATTTCTCTGTTGGACGGAAAGTTTTCTCAACTACACCGCCACTCTTGATATTCTTTAATTTGGTTCTGACAAATGCAGCACCCTTTCCAGGTTTAACGTGCTGGAATTCAATAATCTGATAAATATTTCCTTCTAATTCGATTGTAATTCCGTTTCTGAAATCTCCTGCTGAAATCATCGATATTCCTCCTAATTTTCGTTGCTAAGCACCATAAGACGCTGCCATCGGCAGGTTCTTACGGGTATTGGAAAAAATTCTCATTCCAAACTTGTCACTCACTCGTTCTATTCTATAATAAAACAAGCCATTTTTCAACCTTTTTTTGTGACTTTACCCTATCTTGATTCAATTTCGTGAATCATGGCAATACGTTTTTCATGTCTGCCACCCTGAAATTCTGCATTCAGGTATGCTTTTACAATATCTTTTGCCTTCTCGATTCCAACAATTCTTGCTCCAAATGCGATGATATTGGCATTGTTATGTTCTTTTACCAGATGCGCAGTTGTTACATCAGAACATACTGCTGCACGGACACCTTTTACCTTATTAGCAGCTAAAGAGATTCCAACCCCGGTACCACAGATTAATACGCCACAGTCTACTTCCCCGGCTGCAACTGCACGTCCTACTTTTTCACCATACTCCGGATAGTCACAGCTCTCGGTAGAATCTGTTCCGTAATTTACAACTTCATGTCCCATTTCCTCTAAATACTTTTTAATTGCGAATTTCATTTCGACTGCACTGTGGTCATTTCCAATTCCGATTTTCATGATTTTTCTTCCTTCTTTCTCTTCCTTGTATAAAAAAATAACACAATTTTCTCCAGGTATCTCTTTAAAACAATCTGTATTTCTTCTTTCGGATGTATCGGTTTTACCAGAATTGTACGGATTCCCGCACGGTTTGCCCCATACACATCAGTAAATATCTGGTCTCCCACAAATAACGTATTCTCCGTAGTGGTTCCCATCTCTTCCATTGCCTTAAGATAATTTTTCGTTGACGGTTTTCCTGCCTTGTAAATATAAGAAACATTTACCGCATCATTGAACATCTTCACCCGTGGTTCCTTGTTATTCGATAACAGCATACAATGATAACCCAGCTCTTTTAAATGAGCAAACAGCTTTTTTGCCCGCTCATCCGCCGGTGCTCCGTGTGGAACAAGTGTATTATCAATATCAAAAATAATGCCCCGGTATCCCTCTTCATAAAGTTTATCAAAGTCAATGACATAGGTAGAATCCAGATATTCATCGGGATAAAATCTTTGCAGCATATCCTGTCTCCTTTATTTAATCAGTGCAGAAATCTGTTTAAATACCGGTCCGCCTGCCTTACGTGTCAATTCAAATAAAATAGCTTCCTTAGATGTAATCAGAATGCCTTCCTGTTCTGCTCTCTTTAAACCAAGTTCCTTATCCAGTTCTTTTCTTGAAGATACACAGTCTGCTACGATAACCGGCTGATACCCTGCTGCCTTTAAATCAATGGCTGTCTGAAGTACACAGATATGTGCTTCAATTCCACAAATCAGGACATTTTTACGCTCTTTATCCATTGCTTCATATACCGCTTCTGTTTCATATGCAGAAAATGTGGTCTTGTCATATGCCACATCACTTCCAATTGCTTCACAAATCTCCGGAATATTATTTCCTAATCCCTTGGCATACTGTGTGGTCAATACCATCGGTATTTCCAATAAATTAAGTCCCTTTAATAATGCAGCAGAATTTGCCACAAGTTCCTCTCTTCCTGACATTGCCGGCAAAATCTTCTCCTGATAGTCAATTACAATACATGATGTATTTTCAGCTAAAATTCTCATTTCTAATCTCCATTTCTGTTTTTTTCATCCTACAGTATAGCAGAAGTTTTCATTCTTGCAAATAAAAAAGAACATCTAAAATATGGTTTTCTAATATGGTCTGAAACAACAACAGTTACATAAAAGATTCAATAACAGCATACTCATGCACCAGCCGCTGCTGCCGGAATATGGCCGTTCATATTCGCCGCCTCTGCTCTGATACCATGTTCCACCAAACTCTAACTGCTGCTGCAGCTGACGATATTCCATATTACTCGGTTCCATATTGACAGCCTGACTGGCATGCTCCTTTGCCGTTACATTATTACCGCTTCCGGCATTGGCAATTGCACTGTAATAATACCAGCGTGCCGTTCTGTCCGAAATACCATCTAACACATGCAATGCTTCTTTAAAACAACGATTCCGGATGTAATTTGCAGCCGCCTGCATCTCTACCGATTCACCGGAAGCACTGCTGCCATAGCCGCTGTTTCCATATGCACCATTGGTTCTGCCATAGCCAAAACCACCATAACCGTAGGCGCCACCGCCGCCGTAACCGCTTCCATAGCTGTAACCCTGCTGTTTCTGTTTCATAATCTGGTCATACGCCATCTGTACTTCTTTAAATTTTTCTTCTGCCTGTGCACGGTCAGGATTATTTACATTGGCATCCGGATGATATTTGCGGCTCAGATTCCGGTATGCCCGTTTGATTTCTTCATCTGTTGCTCCCGGAGCTATGCCCAGCACCTTGTATGGGTCCATACTACTTACTCCTTCTTAATTCTTAACTTCACTTTGTTGCACTTTTCCTGTCTGCCTTCTGTTTTTCGGCTTTCTGTTTTTCAAGAAGCTTCTGCTGCTTCCGCTCACGTTTCAGTCTGTTGTACTCATATTTCGTCCAGACTCCGGAATATAATACATTCCGCAGAATGTCTGCATGCATAAGAATTGGCAGACGTTCAAAGGACTTGGCACACTCTGACATCATACTGGTCAGCAACAGCTTCACAAAGGTATCCAGATTCTGCATATCCTCTTTCCGCTGTACCCGGAAAACATTGTATGCATTTTTACGCTTATCTGTTTCAAAATCCTCATAGGCATCCATCAGATAAACAAACTTCCCTAAATAGAATCCAAAATATCTGAGTTCTTCTGCCCATATGTCTTCCCGCCATGCAAAAATTTCGCCCAGCATGGTTCCTGTCAGTCCTGATATTTTATCAATATTGGATTCCTGTGCATCCTCTGCCTTACCCAGTTCTTCGATATAGGTTTCTACTGCCTTTACCTGTCTTGGGTATTTTGCCATGATGCGATTATAATCTTTTCCCAGCATTCTGGCAAATGCTTTTTTCGAATAAGAACGATTGTCTCTCCAGTCATCTTCAAAATTCTGGTAGGAAAGAATAATATTCATATCAGCAGCATATTCTGTTGCTTCATTGATTCTGGCTGTCCGTTTTTTCGTCGGATGCAGTGCACATACAAAATCTGTGCTTTTATCCTCCAGCTCATAAAGTCCGGTCAGAAGCACTACCAGAAATGTCATGTCATAGTTTAAAAGCATCTGGCCTTTACGGCCGGAAACCTCCTTTAGTTTCTGACAAAGTCCGCAGTAATAACCCTGGTAAATCTTTTTATTTTCATCTGATAATTCATTACGATTGATATTTACATATCCAAACATACTGCTTCCTCCAAATAGCTACAGCTCAACTTTTCTTTATGAATTCCATTCTGCATTTTGGACAGGTAATGCAGATTTTACCTTTTCCCTTTGGGACACGAACCTTCTGTTTACATCCCGGACAACGATAAAACCGGTAAATCTTACGCTGCTGCCACTGTTTCTTCCATGCATCCTTTTTTACCACCGCACGATATTTTGCATTCAAATACTTCTGATTCTGTGCATACATCTTGGAAATGTTCTTCGAAAACATACGATAATAAGTATACACCAGAAGAACAATTCCAGCTATATAAAATATACCAAGGTGGCTAAAAATTGAAACTACCAGTAATATCAGTGCAATTCCAAGATATAATCTTGATAACTGATCTACTCCATATCTTCCTGACATAAATCTCGCTAACTTCTCTTTCAAATATAAGACCTCTCTTCTTTTTATATCTACGCACCTGCCACCGGCAGTTCCTTACAGATGCTTACGCAAAAATATGGTGATATGTATGTTCACATATCACCATACCCTGATATTCATCTTAAGTCCCCTGCTTTTCTGTGTCAACAGAGTTATTGTCTTTTAAGAAACATTTTAGAATTACATTAGATTTGATAGTAAGAAACCAAGCAGGGCTGTAAGCCGGGTTATGTTGAAAATGGTCATCTATCTAGGACGGCTGTTGCCAACCGCCTCAAGCAACCTACCTTAAGCTGGCGGGCCACGTCAATGCTTAAATCTGGTCTTGCTTCGAATGGGGTTTACAGAGCCATCTCTGTTACCAGAGATGCGGTAGTCTCTTACACTGCCTTTCCACCCTTACCAGTTACCTGGCGGTACATTTCTGTTGCACTTTCCTTGGAGTTGCCTCCACCGGACGTTATCCGGCATCCTGCCCTGCGAAGCCCGGACTTTCCTCGTCTGTATGTCTTTCGACAATGCAGCCGCGACCATTCACCCTACTTGGTTCTTCATGGTTTTATTATATGGTAACGTTACCAGTTTTTCAACCCTTTTTTGATTTTACAGATTGCTTTTCCGGTCTTATACGATTTCGTTCCCAGTTTTTCAATAAATATTTTTTCTTTTCTTCTAATCCAAATCAAACAGCGTTGTTCCTAATATTTTCATAGATGTACTGCTCTGCGGTATGCTCTGGGCATTTTCACCCAGACCATAGCTGTCTCCATAATAGTCAAAGGTACTGACTGCATGGACTGCAATCCGCATATTACCATTGGTAATTGCCTCCTGTACTTTTGTATCCGTCAGGTTATGAACTGTGGCTTTATACACTTCCCCGCTCTTTAAGCCTCTCAGTCTTCCGGCAGAATCTGTCGTAACCGTATCTCCGTTTACTGCTTCTGTTGTGATATACACCTGATTTTCTGCTGCCTGTACCGGAATTGCAATACTGCTGCCATTCTTATCTACCATGGAATAATCCACACTGATTTCCTTATCCGATGTGACGAGATTCGAATCTGTTACGGTATAATAAAAACTTACTTCATTTTCCAGTGCCTTATTTCCGATGGCATTATCAGTATGTACATAAACAGCTTCCTTTTCTGCTGAAGTACGGCTTCCATTCTCTAAAAGCTTTACTACCGGATCTTTGATTCTTGTCTTGTACGCTGCAACAATGGTATTAAAGAATAACTGCTTCTCATTCACGTTACTTATTGTACTGTGTCCCACACCGGAATAGGTAATATTTCCAATGTTGTAAATATAATAATTGTTCCGCACATCATTCGGGGAACTGGTATAAATCGCCGAACCATCACCGGATGCTCCCAGACAGTACCACACTACAATATCACTGTTTTCATCTCCATCCATATCCTCATCCATATTCAGCTGATAATACTGGTAATGGGTATTAGCTATCGTAATCTGACTGCCAATCTCATATGGATAATGGGTAATCTGTCCATCATTTACCTGGGTTGCATACATGCTGGCATTGTTTTTCAGGTTTCCAAGAGAAACATCATTTCTTTGTGTTGGTAACGGAAGTGTACGCCACATCATGTACTGGTTATAAGCATACTTTGCTTCCGTTGTACACTGCCACGGAGCATTATAATAATAATGGAAATTGATTGCTCCATAAGTATAACCCTGTGTCTGTCCATAGGACTGCTTCTGATTCGTTCCCGGTACATACGCAATATCCTTATCACTTCCTAATACTGCAGAAGTCAGTGCCCCGCTGCCATCCGGATTCTCCCTTGTGGTTACGCCACCATGTGCCGTATCAATGGTTCCGGTTGTTATCTCATTGCCGGAGGCATCTGTAGTAGTACTGATGTCTAAAAGCTGACCTTCCTTTAATAGCAGGGAACGAAGCTGTGCCGCCTGCGGGTCTTTGGAAGTCCTCTTATTATAAGTAATTCCATAACGATCCATTCCAAGAACACCACGGAATTTCTGGTTTACCATATAGCCCCAGTGACGTTCTACCTGGTTAAAATCTCCTGCATTACCCTGGTTGCTAAGCCAGCCCGGGTTCCATCCATTATCGCCATCCGGATTATCCTGACAGTACATCTGCTCGGTTGCCACATTGACAAAGGAAGAGGTATCATGGGTAAACAATACACTCCGTCCGCTGACTATATAATCATCTACTGCTGCCAGCGTGTCAGCATTGGTCATATCCGAATAACTGTCCTGGAAACCAAAGATTAACATCTGATAATCCTTCAGCTGTTCAAAGGATGTATATTTGCCATCGAAATTGCGCATTGGAATTGCTGTAATTTCAAACCGGACTCCTTCCGTATTTTCAAAATTGCTGATAAAATCCTGCATGTCTCTATCTTGAGAAAGATTAAAGTAACCGCCCCATTCATTATTATTTCCCATAATCTGAAGTACCTTAACAACCTGTACACTGTCATCACCAGCTGTTCTTGATACAATCGTATAACCTGTCTTAGCCGTACGGATATAGGCATTGGTGGTCTGGGTCAGTTCCAGTTTCCAGGTCAGCATACCACGATAGTCACCTGGAATGTCTTTCTCAAGATAGTACTCCTGTCCGCTGCTCAACTGATATTCTCCTGCTGCATCCCGGTTGACTTCATTGCCGGAAGCATCAAAAATGATGCAGTCCTTCTGCCGTTCGGAATAGGTATCATTTTCGATAAATTTACCATCGGCATTCATATCAAAATAAAGTCCTGCATGATATACCGTAGCCGCACTGGCATCTACGGAACTGTCAATCCGGAAGCGGTAACGCAGCGTATAGACTCCGGAATCCTTCTTATCGGTACGGATTTCTACTATTTTATTGCCATAATTGTTATCCGTAGTACGTGCTGTTCCTGTACTTAATGCCGTATCACTCTCTTCTACTCCGGTAGACGGATTGAGCATGGCAAGTTTAACCTTTGGCATATTAATATAGTACCGGAAGCTGCTCTCATCATTTGGCTTGCCTTCGGTATCCAGGTAAAAGACATTATCCTGTGCCAGATTTTCCTTTGCGAACTGATATAAAACAGAAGAATTATCTACCACCTTTGCATTGATTTCACCTTCTGTGGTCACAAAATTCTGTGCAAAAAGAACCGGATATTTCGCTCCGAGGAATTCTTCCAGATCACGTTTCTTGCTCTCTGTTATATCATTTCCGCTGGCACGGTATACTCCTACATTTCCTACTGTAACGGTAATTTCCTGACGGTCATTTCTATTCTTTGGATTATCATACTGGAAACCACTGATGGTCTTTGTTACGGTAACGAGCTTACCTAATCCGCTGTCCCACTCATCCCGGTCACCGTATGGGTCTCTTGAGCTGTCCGGATTGCCTCCATAGAGATAATTCGATGTATTATTATCTACATAATCGGTATCTAAAAGTCCGCCAAGAATAGCCTTTCTTAAGAATGCATCCCCGGTATGTGCATAGACCAGTCCGTTCATCAATGAATCATTATAAACCGTATTTCCTTCAGCATCACGGTTCATATAATCCCCCTGAAGCTTTGCATCAGAATTTCCATTCTCTCCGGCATAACCAAGCCCAAAGTAAACCAGGTCGTATTTCATATTCATGTCTTCGATTTTACCAATAAACTCCGCTGAAGTCATCCGGGTAATGCTGATATTTTCAATGGCAACACCTGTCCAGTCTGCCAGCTTCTTTTTGGTAAGAATTCTGTCATCAGCTGTATTTTCATCAAGATACAGTGCGCCCATTGCCGGTTCGATATCCAGCACCCGCAGCTCCTCTTTATCACTAAAGGTTCTCTCATACGGATAATTTAAAATATACTGTAAGACCATGTTCTTTGAAAGCGTGGTATCAATCGCATCCGCTGATGTACGGAGGGTATTCTCCTGTTCAATCAATGCCCGCACCGGTGCAAATCCCTCCGCCTCCTGCAGCTCCTGTGGAAAAGCTTCCAGCAGACCGGTAAATACATGCTGACGTACCCCGTCTGCATCTGTCATTTTCATGCAGTAAACATTATTTTCCGCATAATTAGTATCATTGCCGGTGTAATTGCTGTTTAAAGAAGCGGTATCACATAATTCTGCCGCATCCACAGACTGCGGGTCATCCTTTAACTCCTTCTGGATGCTCCACACCACAAGCTTTGCAATATCAGAAGTATTATAATCAGTAAGTGCACTTTCTAAGACAGTGGAATCAATAAGAACCGGTGCTTTTCCTAAAATTTTCTTATATATTTTATCCACCTGTGCAAGAAGCTCCGGAGAAGAAAGCTGATATTTCATTCCGGTATCATAACCCTGTCCGCCGATATAAATAAAATCCATACCGGATACATCTACGGAAGCAAGTCCAGACTCTGTCACTGCCGTTACTTCCACCTTTAAATCATCCTTGGACAATGCTCCTAATACATAGTCCCGGAACAGGTTATTATTATAAAGTCCACCGGTATACCAGACAGAGCCCATCTCCACCTGACAGGACTGATTTGCACTGTCCTCTTCCGCTGTTCCCGGCACAAATGCAAATGCTCCATCCCCTGATGCAGTATATGAATATGGTTTTGCAGCATCTAACTGTGCCAGATAATGTCCATGTTCGGAATCTGCTCCAACATAGTAAAAGTCTGAAATATAGTAATAATTACCACCTGTCATAGGATTTTCTACTGCTTCATAATAACCATCTGTTCCATTATCCCGGTACTCATATGGCTGGTTATATGGTGTTTCATCCTTAAGTGGTGTTCTCCGTTCAAATTCTACTGCATAATCCCCAGTTGCATTATAAGAGAAGGAAACTACATTGGGATTATAGTTTCCGTCATAATCCTGCCGGTAAGCATAATGTCCCTCAGCAGTAATTGTCTCATACTGTTCTTCCGGAAATACCAGCTTCTTGTAGTCCTTCTGCTGCTCCTCTGTCGGGAAAAAAGTCTCCTCATAAGCTTCTGCATAAAGTGGTGTCTTAGATGTATCACCGGAAGCTATCTTCCCGTCCTCCAAACGCTGCTTTAAGCTGTTGATATAATCCATTCTCTCCTGCTGCGTATTTTCGATACCATTCTCTGCAAAGTAAGCCAGCATTCCATCTGCTGCTAGGGCTACCGGCTCACTGCCCGCTGCAAGATAGCCCATTTCACTTTCTGCTCCATCCGGCATAATCTCTAAAATCCGATAGGTCTTATCTTCTGTTGCCATCTTCTGTGCAACGATGCTTTCCACCCCCGGCAGTACTCCGTTTGCTGAAGTCTCTACCGGCCGGAATGCAGCAACCGCAACTGTTATACCGGCTACTGCTGCTACCGTTGCCTGAATGATTCTCTTTCTGGAATTTTTCAAAGAATTCTTCCGTTTCATATATCCTGTCCTCTTTTACTTCTCAACAAGCTAGTTTGCCTTCAATGTATTAACCAGATCCATTACACTGCTTTTTTCCATAAAGGAGAACTCCCTGTCTCCCCGACTATTTACATGCAAATTTTTTGCTATTACAACACCCCGGCAATAACCCGCCTGACCTTCAAAATAAACATCTCCTTCCGGTGCATAAATCAGCCCGTCAAAAGTAGTAATTCCTTTGAATTTCAAGCTATGTTCTCCCTTTATATAAATCACCGTATCACTATTACAACAAATAAAAGGTGCATCAAGTTCAACATCTTTATCAATAATAATAATTCCCTCTAAATTAAGTATCTTAGAACTTTCATACCTTCCCGGTCCGTCCTGTACAAATTCATTTACGCCAGACAGCGTACGCTCATTCTCACCTGTATGCTGCTCTGATGGTGTAAGCTTATGCGGCTCGCCGGTATTTGCTATCAACCCATTGATTCCGGAAGTAAGATTCGTAAATTGTAATGTTGAATCTGCTATCATTACCGGTCCCCTGCAATGTACACTTGACCAGAACCAGTTCTCCTGATCTGGAAAATATGTTGTTTCCACAATATATGGGAAATCCAATTCCTCCGCCACATGAATTGTAACAGAATCATAGCCTGTATGCCATTGATTTCCAGCTTTGACTGTAACATAAATCTCACCATCCTCAGCTGTTTCATCAATACTTATTTTTATCTTTTCATCATCTGTTCCAGAGGTTTCAAAAGTATAGGATTCCTTATTTATATTCCCGCCTTCTTTAAATTCATAACTACGTTTTGTTCCAATATCGAACCTCTTTAATGCTGTAGACAAATTCACGGTGTCTCCAGGATGTACCCAATAATCCAAACCATTTGATTTATCAAAATATACAACATCACCTGCTCCAGCCGTTTCAGGCGAATCCACCACCTCTATATAAACCATATCTTCATACGGCTGACCATCTACTATACCGCTAATCTTCACTGTATATTCTCCTAAAGGTGTCCCCGGATACTCTGTTTTCACACATCTTGCATTCATCAAATCCAATGATGGATATCCTCCTGCAACTGTTACAGAATCTGCGGGATTCACCGAAAGTAAATCCAATGGATTACTTTCCCAGGTAATAGAACCACTTAATGTTCCATTCACCCTTGCATAGATATACATTGATTTTCCTCTTTGCAGCCAGTATTTCCGAATCTGGCCTAAAGACAGCTTCTTGCCATGTACTACTGTTACTTCCGCCATTCCTGACTTGGTGGTATCCTGTACCGATGTCGCTGTTACCGTTAAGGTCTTTGCCTTCTCATCCATGCTGATCCACAGCAATCCATCCTCTGAAATAGTGGTCAGGGAAGACGTATTTCCGGAAAGACTCCAGGTTACCTCCTGGGATGGTGAATTATTACCATAGACAATTGCCTGAAATGCCTTTCTTCCGCCGGGCCGCATCATAACTGTCTGTGGCAGAACCTTAACGCTGAGTACAGATGAAATGACCGGTGCTGCATCCGGTTTATAAGGCTCCCCATTTACTACAATCTGGTTGCGCAGATACACTGTAGTATCCGCTCCATAACTTTTCTCTCCACTGGCAAGTGCAACAGACACTGTTACCTGACGCAGTGAAGTTACTTTCGTCAGATCAATGGAAAAATCCGTTACATGCGTTGCCAGATCCTGTTCTTCTATATTTTCAGTTACCGTTCCTGCCGCATCAATCGTCTCCTGCTTATATGTCAGCTTCTCTGTGGATTTTGTCCACAAAACGGTCTCTTTCGTATATCCGGTATCGGTGGTCTTATAAATCTCCAGCCATTTTCTGGTCAGTCCTGCTGCTCCACCCGGATAAAGACTGTCCTTTAAGATTTCCGTGCCGCTTCCACTCTCTGATACATCTGCATAATAACGAAGCGCACTGTCTGTATCGATAATATAATTATCCATCTGGGATAGGAGAATCTGTGCATCCTCCTGTAAGTCTGCTTCATCAGTTACTTTTCCATATGTTCTTGTGGAGAAAATCAAAAATGTGCCGATTAACCCGCCGACAATTGCCACAATCGCAATTCCTACCAGCAGTTCAACCAGCGTAAATCCTTTATTATCATATATCCCGCATTTTCTGATTTCACAATACTTCTTTGAAGATTTCCTGTGGCTCACTTTGTTTTCCTCCTCCCTGCTTTTGCTTACTGTATCTCATGTCTGCCGGTGGCAGCACTTATTTTTATCTGCATATCACGGTCTGACAACTTCAAATGTATACCAGTATAATAGCTTTCCACGCTGTTTACCTTTACGGTCTTAACTGCTCCGGTACTTCTGTCATAGAGAAATTCTGCCGCACTGCTTAAATTACTCTCACTGCCCTGATTGGATAATGTAACATCAGATACTGCTGTCCCGTCTTTTCCTTTATAACTTAGCGTAATCGTCAGCGGTTCTTTTCCAAGTGAATACTTTTCCAGCACCTTGTCCTCAGTTACACGGTAAATATTTCCGTCCCGGCAGGATTCCTTTATCATTGCTGCATAATATTCTCCATTTAATTCATAGACAATAAGACCTGCAGTATCACTCTTACTCATAGACTGAACCATAGCTTTATCCAGTGCCGAATCCAGTCTTTCCGCAGCATGACGCAGTTTCCATCCATTCTGTGAGCCGGTAAGGAGAAACGCTCCCACAGAAATAATTGCAAGAATCGCCACGGTAACAATCAGCTCTACCATCGAAAATCCACTATTCTTTTTTCCGCTTATACGATTCCCTTTCTGCATCTTATCTTTACTCCTTTGACCAGTTCTGATAGGTTACAAGCTTCGTTACATCCACGGCATCCTCTCCGGTATATGCCTTTCCAATACTGCCTACATAGTACTGGCTGTTCTTCAATACCTGTGACAGAATATAGGTATCTGACCCCTTCTTATATTCGGCATTCTGAATGACTCTGGCAGCATCCTGCATATCAGATGACACTGTTGAGCTGCTGCTTCCCGGCATGCCAAAGGTCACCTGGCCACCACTTAAAATTGTGCCGGAGTAATCTGCTGTAACGTTCACATCTCCGGTTGCAATGATAAGCGGTACATTCTTTCCACCCAGAAATGAAGCATCCACCTCCAATGCTGATGCACCTTCATTATCTGTTACGTATGCCACCTGCCGGACTCCATCCCCATCGGTAAATTCAAATTCTACTGCTCCGGATGTGCCGGTAATTTTTTTCAGTCCGTCTACATCCACCAGATTTTCAAACACAGTGGCTGCTTTCTGCTCCGTTGTAAGCCTCTCATAATCCTTTGTCAGTGAAATATTATAAGAAGCATACATATCCTGCCAGCCGCTCTGCAGTCCGGCATAATAACCATCCTCGTAAATATCGTCTAACCCATTACTTATGGTTGTCGGCTCAATGGTTCGGATTCCTTTTGTATCCCAGACAAGAATGCTTCCGTTGGTAATCTTCTCCACAGTGCTGCTCTCCCGGATAGATAATTCTGCGTCATCCACATAAAGAGACAGGTACTGCTGCCTTGTGGCTGCATGGTCTGCATCATTGTAGTATGCAAGATCAAATGCCGCTGCTTCCTTTGCATTCTCGAATTTTAAGAAATAATAAACCAGACCATCTTTATATAATGGTGTGATATCAAAAGCATGATAATTTTTTAACACTTCATAATTAATATATTTTTCCGGAGTTGCTGCAAAATCACTCTTTGCCATAAAATCTTCCGCTACCGTTGTGGGATTGGTAGTCTTTATAAGAAAACAGTCTGCCGGTGCAAGATATGCCGTCTGGCTGCTCTTTACAGCCAGGGACTCTCCCATCATGGCATTGCCGCTTCCGATATAGGCATTTCCTGCTAACATCAGTGTCTTTAATCCATTCATGCGGATACTTGCCTTGCCACTGTCTGCAATTCCATTGATAATCATGGCACTGCTGTATGCCGCCTTATTGGCATTGACTTCTTCTGTAACTACAGATGCCGCTGCCTTGGCAGTCTCCGGATTACCGTAGCCATAATACTCTCCACGCAAGGTAACATCACCGCTTCCGGTAATCGTCAAATCATCCGATACATATGTACTGCCGGATAAGGACAGGGCTGCGTTGCTGTAAACATTGAGATTATCTGCCCATATCGTAGCTTTGGTATCCGTTGTAAAAGAACCTTTATTTTCTACCGTAAGTCCGCCTCTGGTAATCAGCGTCTTGCGCAGTCCAAGCATTACACTTCCACTGTTATCAATGTGGAATCCATTCCGGTCACTGCTGCTCCCGGTATAATAATCGCCTGCGTATACATTGCCATTCATGGTAAGTGTACGGTTTCCATTGTTTACCCAGACACCTTCATCTGCTACCACACAGTAATTCAGCAAATCCGGTACTGATGTTGACTGGATAAAGTTTACCTGTGGATAGCTTAATACAAGATCTGTATCTACAACTGACTCATAAGCATCTGCATCCTTATAAGAAAGCTCCAGATTCATAATCACAAGACCGGACTGTGTTACCACAAAATCTGCATCTTTGCCATCCTGTGTTGTAAGTCTGGCTCCGGTACCGGTTGCTGCTTCATAACGGTGGGACGCACCGATATAATTCTCAAGATAGCCGATATCATAATGGGTATCATCCATGGTCTGCCCGATTTTCTTCTTTAACTCCTTCCGGTACAATTCCCGGAAGGTGCTCTGACGCACAGCATCCTGATAACTGCTGGCAGAATATTGTGACATAACAGAAAGATATGCCGTGGTTGCTGCATCTGCTACATCCTGCTGCAGACCGGTACGTATCTCATCCATTGCTGCTTCTGCATCATAGAAATTATCCGCAGACTTCTTATATACTGACTTCATCTGTATATTCATCAGAGAAAGAGACAGTACTATAACCACCAGTATGCTTACCAGTGCCACTGTTCCAATGACCATGACCAGTGACATTCCTCGATTGTCCCGTGATTTCTTCCATCTGTTCATTGTTTTCCCGCCTTACTTCATTGCCGTTCCTGTTAAGGTAATTGATTTTTCCGAATCTACCGGTTTAACGGTTACTTTTACTGTATAAAGTCTGGCTGCATCTGCCTTTGCAGCCTCGCCCATCTTCTGAAAACCAAAGGCGCTTTTAGCTGTAGCTGCTGTAATACTGCTTCCATTTCGTTCTATACTGCCGATGTCTGTCTTATCATCTACAGAAAGATTTGTATGAATCTGTGTTGCTGCCACTGTTGATGGAGCACTTTCTATAATACTGACTGCAAGTGGTGTATCCTGCGAGCCCTGACGGATAAGATATACATCAACCGGAATATCCTGTCTGTTTTCGATTACCACCTTCTCCTGCGTTCTGTACATATCACCGGCTGTTCGAAGTGCCGGAATATAGCACACATAAAGACTTCTGAGATCTGCTCCGGTCAGCACCGAATCAAATATGGTCAGGGTCTGGGGTGTTCCGATTGTATTTCCGGAAGCATCACTGTATGTTACCGTCTGGGTAACGGTATATCTGCCGTGATTTTCCTTTACTGCAAAGCGGTATTCCGTTCTGCATGCATTCAGCAGTTCTTCCGCCTTCATGCCCAGCAAATCCGCATTTTCATCTATTATGTCAAATCTTGCATTCTTGTCCTCTACATAAACAGCATCCCGGCTGTCATCCATAACAGAAATCTCCGGGATACCCTGTGCATTATATGCTTTTTCATCCGTACCATCCAGATAGGTCTCCTGCGATGGTGTCATTACTGCCTTAACATCATATGCCCTGCCATCAAAGCTGTAATTGCTATACTCAGCCTCATAAACCGGAAGATCGACACCATCTATCGTAACCGTGTCTCCCGATTTCACACCATAGCCTTCAACACCTGCTGCTTTTATTTCTTCCATAATATTTTCAGCCAGCGTAGTCGCATTTAAATTCTGTCTTGCCCTGGCATTGGTCTGGGCAGATGTTACAAATGCTTTCAGCAAAGGAACTGCACACAGTACGAGAATCGCTACTGCAATCAGAATTTCCACTAATGAAAATCCCCGGTTATTTAAATTACGATTTAATTTATGTTTTAACTTTCTGCTATTATAACCGCTCATACTGTCTCTGCTCCTTTCTGCTTTTCACATATTCTTCTATACTGTCCGGCTTTTCTTACCGCCCGGTATCTGTTCCTGTGGTATCTGTTGTCCCTGTAGTACCTGTTTTTCCTGTGGTATCTGTTGTCCCTGTAGTACCTGTTTTTCCTGTGGTACCTGCTGTTCCTGTAGTACCTGTTGTTCCTGTGGTATCTTCTGTACCTGCGGCATCCGATGGAGCTGACGGAGTAATCGTTCCCGTTCCAAAAATATTATCTGTTCCTAAGGATACCCCATCAATGGTTAATGGTTCATATGGTTTCTCACTTCCGTAAAGATAATACATATTTACCGTCATGTTTCCTTTCAGTTTCCCGGTCTCTTCATCCGGACCGAAGCTTGCTGTATCCACAGACATCTTGAAATTATTCTTCTTTAATCCACGCAGGCAGTTCTTAAGCTGTGTATAATCACAGTCACAGTCAAGATTTACCACGGTACGATATAACAATTTACCATCATCTGCCGGATTGCTTCCATCTTCATTCATTTCATAAACCATTTCGTCCGTCTGAAGACCTACGCCGGTAACATGAAAGCCATACTCTTTTTCAAGGCTTCTGGCAAACATAATCTTATCCTCCGAACGGATCTCTGATGGAATTGCATCCATTACCTCCTGCATTTCCTGTGTCATGGAATCTGTATATGCCTTATAAGTCTCTTCGTTCTGCTTCATTGTCTGCATAACCTTTACTTCTCCACGCACCTCATCTACCTGGCTCTTTAAATTTTCATTTGCCTTCTGGACATTCAGATATCCAAACTGGTAGATTAAGAAAAATAATACTATGCCGCCTAATACAAATATCAGTTTTAATTCCCTGTCGTTTACTTTCTTATTTTCCTTATTCATTGTCTGCCTCCCCACTTTCGGTACTGCCTTCCATATCCGGATAAATATACTGGTCACCATTCATATAGGTCTCGACATCTTCTTCCGGTGTGGTCTCGGTATCAATGGAATCATCTGCTGTACCATTTACATAGGTACACATCACTGAAAATGTTACCGTAATTTTACCGTTCTCATCTGTGGATTCTGTAATTCCGTTGGTCGTTACACTGCGGAAAGCATCGAAGGTTGCAAGATTCTGCAAGATCTTTGCTGCTTCTTCCTTTGTAGATACTTCAATGTCCATGGAAATTCCCTCTCCATTACTGGTAAGGCTTGTTACCTTTACACCGGATGGGAACTTTTCTTCCATTTCTTCAATGGCATCTGCCAGTGCATCACTGACTGTCTCTGTCTTGCCATTCATTTTTGTCACATCATCATACTGGCTCTTGGTATCCACATATGCATTATAAATATCCTGTATATATTCCAGTTCATCCTTCTGCTTATTCAGGTTATTCAGTTCATGGGATAATGCAATTCTCTGCACTCCGGATAATGCCAGCAATATCACAGCACATGCCACACAAAGCAGACCAATCAGCTTTGCTGCAAACAATTCGCGTTTTTTCTTCTCCTCTATAATCTTTGCAGTCTGTGCCGAACCAAACACGAAGTCTAATGGCTGTATTGCTGCTCCATAGCAGGCTTCATACATGGCAT
Source organism: Roseburia amylophila (assembly GCF_025567465.1). NCBI lineage: Bacteria > Bacillati > Bacillota > Clostridia > Lachnospirales > Lachnospiraceae > Roseburia > Roseburia amylophila. Next base: position 81,837 of record NZ_JAOQKI010000005.1, on the reverse strand, counting down.
CCAATCTGCCTCCGGATGTACGGAAACCGTTTAAAACATCTTTTTCCTGCAAATGTACCGGAAGATTCAATTCCAGGGACATCAGTCTGTCCAGTCCCTTGATATAAGCTCCGTTACCAATCAGGAAACACTCTTTTACTTCTGCCCCATTATTTCTGGACTGATAATAATCTAATACCCGCCGGATATTGCCAATCATCGGACGCAGTGCTTCTACCGCTTCTGCCCGCATGGCATTCACGGCATCTTCCGGTGCCGCCTGGTTTGCATCCAGACAGTCTGTCTGCTGTAATATATCCATTGCTGCCGGATACTGTTCCTTCGGGAAAAGACCGGAATCCACTACAACCTTCTCTACTTCTTCAAAGCCATAAAATACTGTTCTTTGTAATACAACCATTCCCTGATTGATAATCGTAATCATGGTTGCATTATTGTCTAATTTTACAGAACAGCAGATATTATTTCCTACCGCTTTATGCATCATCTGGAAAATACTGTTTCCCACATAGTCAAGTGCGGTAAGTTCCAGGGAGCAGAAATCTGCCAGTTCTTCATAAGACTGCACCAGATCTCCCGGCACAGCAAATACATATAATTTTCTCTTCTTTACTGTGTCCTGCTGTACCACACCTTCATTCCGGTATACCAGCTGGTACCGGGATAAATCTACCGGGAAGAAATCTGCCGAATTTGTATTTAAGAAATCCTTGATACGGTTTTCTTTTATCATCGGAATCAGCACTTCACGGCTTGCTATCTTACCGGAATTAACTACGAATAAAGTTTTCCGTGTCTTAATCTTATTTGCATCCAGAAGCTTATGTAAGGCTGTGCGGAATTCCTCACTCTTACGCACACCAGCTTCTCCAATTACACCTACCGGAGTCTGAAAGCTAAAGCTTCGATATACTTTCGGATTCTTCACCCGGTAATCCATCTCCAATACATGGGTTACATCAACACCTATTTCTATACTTAATATCTTCATCCTTCACTCACCTTTCGTGATTATAACTGGAAAGCATACCTATACTTCATACACTTTCCACTTATAATCACTCTTTTCTACATAAAAAGTCCCAGATACCAGTCTATCATCCCATTTCCCCACAGGGCCGCAATAAATATCCCGACCGATAAGTATGGACCCAGCGCCAGCATTCTGCCGGCACCACATACCTTCATCCGGAACAGATGCACCACAGAACCCGCAATACATCCCATCACAAATGCAAGAATAATCAACTTCCATCCGAGAAGCAGCCCGGCCGCCGCCATCAGCTTGATGTCTCCACCACCGATTGCTGCTCCTCTGGTAAGAAGTGATAATAACAGCAAGAACAAGCTCACTGCAAAGAAACCAATCATCAAGGTTCCTCTGTCCCCTTTTCCAAATACGCACCGGATAACCCCCAGTACAAACAGGAACACATTGATTCCAAAAGGAATCTCATAGGTGCGGTAATCTATCACACTAAGTACGATTAACGCAGAAGTCATAAGGCAGTATAAAATACTGTCCCAGCTAAAATCTGTTGCATAAAATACAACTACATAAAGGATTCCATTGAGTGCTTCGACGATAGGGTACTGCTTTGACAGCTTCGAACCACAGTAACGGCATTTTCCCTTTAAGAAAAGATAACTGAACAGCGGCACTAAATCATACCATTTCAACCGATGCCCGCAGCTCATACAGTGGGAACTCTCCCGGACGATATCTTCTTTCTGCGGTATCCGGTAGATACAGACATTTAAGAAGCTTCCGATGACAATTCCATATATGAAAATAAATACTGTGATGAGTGCAAGCATTGGTGTCATGGTATGTAGTGTCCTTTCTTAGCTCAGCGGATTATTTTGTCCACTTATCTTTATCCACTCCTTCAATGGATGGAGAAATCTTGGTATCTTTTGTAGCATCATATGCTTTATCTGCCTCGCTTGCTGGTGCAAGATATACAGCAACCGCACCCTTGCTGTCACAGCTATACATAAATAAATAGTTTGAATCTACTTTACATGTAGGTGCTGCTTTTCCCATTTCTAATGCCTCTGCAACAGCATCTGTTACTTCATGCTTGTTTCCATCATAACTCATACCTGTTGGTGCTGTTCCCTGAGAATCTGCGTACTGAGCTGCTACTGCATTGTAGATATTCTCTGCCTGCTGGATATCTCCGGATACTTTGGAGCTGCTGATGTACTTAACAAACTGAGGAATTAAGATTCCTGCTAAGATTGCCATGATGGCAATAACGATGATTAACTCAACTAATGAAAAGCCTTTGTTGTTCTTTCTGTTTCTAATCTTGTTCATAATGCTATTCTCCTTCTTGTATAAATATAAATATTTTATCTTAAAATCCCGCCCCTATTACGGAACCTTAATTCGTTTTACATGTTGCCGAGCTGGTTGTACATGGAAAGCATCGGCGCATAAATTGCTGCAATCAGAATGACTACGATAATTGCCATAACAACGATAATCATTGGTTCCATTGCCGCCATAACCGTCTGGGTAGTCATCTCAACCTCTTCATCATAATAATCTGCCAGCTTGTCTAACATGCCCTCAATATCACCGGTTTCCTCACCGATAGAAAGCATGTGGATTACCATAGGCGGGAACAGTCCGCCCTTCCGCAACGGTTCTGATAACGGAACACCCTTTGCCACTTCCTCTCTTGCTGACTGCAATTGCAGCTGGAAGTGACGGTTCTTCATCAGCTTGGTGACTGCATCAATTCCATGAATCAATGGAATTCCTGCATACATTAAAGTACTTAATGTACGGGCAAACTGTGAAGAATATGTCTTTATGTTTAACTTGCCAAACAGTGGAAGCTTCATGGCCATTTTGCCAAAGAACAGCTTTCCGCTCTCTGTCTTGCGCCATTCCCGGATACCAAGCACAATCAGCAGGATTCCTCCCACAAAAAGATACCAGAATTTTGTAATTACATGGCTCATGCTCATCATTGCCCGGGTGATGCCCGGCAGCTGCATGCCTGCCTGTTCAAAGGTTGCTGCATATCCCGGTATTACCTTTACTACCATCAGAATAACGATTAATACTGCCACTATCAGAAGTACCACCGGATAAGCCAGTGATTTTTTCATTAAGCCGGACAGTTTTGCCGTCTTATCAAACTGCACTGCCATACGGCTGAAGGAAAGCTCGATATTACCGGAGGTCTCTCCTGCCGCCACCATATTCACTAGCATTTCCGGGAAAATCTCTCCCTGATGTCCCATGGCTTCGGATAGTGTCTGTCCTTTCTCCACTTCGGTACGCACTTCATGAAGTGCAGCGGAAAGCCTCTTATTTTCCGTCTGTTCCTCTAACATTCCAAGGGCATCAATTACCGTAACCCCGGCTTCTATCATACTGACAAACTGCCGGCAGAACACGCTTAAATCCCTTGGTTTTACTTTCCGCCCAAAGCTTAATTTAACGTCCTTTTCTAACAATCCGACTTCCTTTATGGATATTAAAGTAAGTCCGTTTTTCTTAAGCCGGGCTGCTGCCTTGTCCTGATTTTCTGCATCAATGGTTGCCTTCTTCTCTTTTCCCATGGCATCCACTGCTATATATGAATAACTGGGCACCTTCTCATCCCCCTTACAGTATATTTATCGGTTAAATTTCAAATTTGTTAACCATTTTTCTCATTCTACGGTATCCACGGAAGCTGCTGTTAACAGTTTCCTGCAGATGCTCCGCAGTTTAGAATAGCGTTACCTTCTGCTGCATAACTGCCGGCTCCTGTGCAAAACTTACGGCATCTTCTGCTGATATCTTATTCTGCATATAAAGGTCATAAATGGCATCATCCATTGCCTGCATGCCAAGCTTCTTGCTGGTCTGTATCATAGACTGTATCTGGAAGCTCTTTCCTTCACGTATCAGGTTACGGATTGCCGGAGTGGCAAGCATGACCTCGTAAGCCGCCACACGTCCACCGCCTTCCTTTGGAAGAAGCTGCTGGGCGATAATTCCTTCAATAACACCTGACAGCTGTATCCTGGTCTGCTGCTGCTGATGCGGTGGAAACACGTCAATGACACGGTCAATGGTTGCTGCTGCACTGTTGGTATGCAGGGTTGAAAATACCAGATGTCCGGTCTCTGCCGCCGTAATCGCAATACTGATTGTTTCCAGGTCACGCATCTCCCCCACCAGAATTACATCCGGGTCTTCACGCAATGCGGCGCGAAGTGCTGACGCATAACTCTTACTGTCGTAACCGATTTCCCTCTGCAATACAATTGACTTGCTGTGAGGATGCAAATACTCAATCGGGTCTTCCAGTGTAATAATTGTCTTAGCATATGTTTCGGAAATAATATGTATCAAAGACGCCAGTGTGGTAGATTTACCACTTCCGGTCGGTCCTGTTACCAATACCAGTCCACGCTTGCGGTTGGTCAGGTCAACCACAGATGGTGGAATACCCAGCCGCTTTGCTTCCGGTATCTCAAACGAGAGTATACGGAGTGCTACCGCGTAAGTACCTCTCTGACGGAACACATTAAAACGCACCCTGTGAAAGCCTGCGATAGAATACGCAAAATCCAGTTCTCCATTTTCCTTCAGCTCTGCCTTCTGCTCTTCCGTCAACAGCGGTTCTATCATTTCTTCTATTTCAAATGGTTTTATCTTCTCATCTGATGCAGGAACCAGTTCTCCATCAATCCGGAACATCACCGGGCTTCCCGGTGCAAGATGGATATCGGATGCCCCTTTTTCATTTCCTTCCCGCAAAAACATTTCTATTCTGTTCATTGTAAAATCCCCAGTTCTCCTTAATCCTCAGCAGATACTCCCACCAGCTCTGACACAGAAGTAATTCCTTCTAAAACTTTACGTCTGGCTCCCGCCGCAAGAGTTTCCATTCCATTTTCTACTGCCAGATGTTTGATTTCGGCAGTGGAAGCATCTTTTGCTATGGCGTCTTTCATTTCTGTGTTGATTTCCATCATCTCATAGACACCGATTCTACCCTTATATCCTGTATTGGCACACATTGGGCAGCCCTTTGCTTCAAAAATCATCGTCTCATCCAAATCATCCAGATTCAGAAGCTTGCGCTCATATTCAGTCGGCTTATGCGGCTGTTTACAGTTCGGACAAAGTCTCCGCACCAGACGCTGGGCAATCACTCCGATTACGGAATCTGCAAGAAGATATCCCTCTACGCCCATATTTAACATTCGGGTAATGGTTCCTGCTGCACTGTTGGTATGCAGGGTACTTACTACCAGATGTCCGGTAATAGAAGCCTGTACCGCAATCTCTGCGGTTTCTTCGTCTCGGATCTCACCAATCATGATAATATCCGGATCCTGTCGCAGGATTGAACGCAGTGCAGATGCAAAGGTCATATCCGCTTTGGCATTTACCTGAACCTGATTGACACCGTCCAGATTCGCCTCTACCGGGTCTTCTACTGTGATAATATTAATATCCTCTGTATTCAGTTCAGAAAGTGCTGTGTAAAGCGTCGTTGATTTACCACTTCCGGTTGGTCCTGTTACCAAAAGGATTCCATTCGGATGCTTTAACATACGGTCAAAGCTTTCCAGCTCCCCCGGGGTAAATCCAAGTTCCCTCTTATCCTTGGTCAGTGCTTTCTTCTGTGCAAGACGAAGTACACACTTCTCTCCATAAACCGTTGGCAGGATTGATACACGGATATCGTATTCCACACGGTCTACCACAAGGGTAATTCGTCCATCCTGTGGTTTTCTTTTTTCTGATATATCCATGCCGCCAATAATCTTGATACGTGCTGTAATTGCATTCAGAAGCCGGATGTCGTAGCTTGCCTTCTCATATAACACACCATCAATCCTGTAGCGGATTCTTACACGGCTTTCCAATGCTTCGATATGTATATCACTGGCACGCTGTCTTGCTGCCTGCTCAATCATGGCATTTACCAGAAGAACAATCGGGGAATTTGCAATATCTTCATCATTCTCCTTCTCCTGTTCCCTCTGCTCTTCCTGCCGGCGCTCCAGTGCATATGCCTCAGCCACCTTCCTTGCTTCACTGCTTCCATAGAAACGGTCAAGGGTAAGCATAATATCATGGGTTGTGGCAATTACCGGTGCGACCTGCAGATTAGTAATAATAGAAAAATCATCAATTCCACGCATATCCATCGGGTCGGCCATTGCCACACGGACTTCATTCATATTATTCGGCGAAAAGCCAATTGGTACCATGACATATTTTCTCAGAACTGCCACGTCTACCAGCTTTAGCACATTTTCTTCTATCTGTATTCCACTAAGCGAGACTATTTCCAGTCCAAGCTGGCTTGACAGTGCCTTAGCAATATCCGTCTCATTGGTATAACCCAGCTCTACCAGAACCTCACCCAGCCGCTTTGTAGTCCCCTTTTTCTTCTCTAATGCATCTGAGAGCTGCTCATCTGTAATAATCTGTTCCTCAATCAGCATATCCCCCAGACGTTTCTTCTGTCTGCTTTCCATTCTCTGCCACTCTCCAAATCATTCTTCACATATCATGATGTGACAAAAATCATCATTATTTTATTATAGCCATTCTTTACATGCTTTTCAACAAAATTTCTTTTTCTATTCGTTTTTTTCGTTATTTTTTATCTATTTTTTATGTTTTAAGTAAAATTCAGGGATAGACAAATATCTCTTTTGCACAAAAAGCACTGTCTATCCCATACTACTTCTATATCAGACATTAAAACAGCTTCCACCGATAAACTCACGGATAATCGAATTGTTATTGATATTATCCGCCGGTACCGGAAGGAAATAATCTAAGAACTTCAGCAGCCGCTTCGCTTCAAGATACTCCGGGCAATCCCGTTCAATTGCAAACAACAATGGCTCTGCATACTGTTTCAGCACAGCAAGCTCATAAATTAAAGCTGAATTAAACATTACATCTGCACCTTCCTGAAATGGGAAGATATTTTTTTCTTCTCCCCGCCTTACCGAATCCCACATGGCAATGGTCTCCCTCGCTGATGTAGCCCTGGTTCTTGCATCCCTTACAATTCTCCGGATCAGTCTGCCATCTGTCGTCGGCAAGCAGTTATGTTCATCAATATCCAGCTGGGTCAGCGCACTGATATAAATACGGAATTTGCTTTCCTGCGGCAGAGAGTAGGAAAGCCTGTCATTCAGTCCATGGATGCCTTCAATAACAAGTACATCTTCCTCTCCAAGCTGCATCATTCTGCCTTTTTCTTCCCGCTTTCCGGTTTTAAAATTAAATACCGGCAGTTCTGTTGCATCTCCGTTTAAAAGACTTGTCATATCATTGTTAAAACGGTCAATATCCAATGCCTCCAGGCATTCGAAATCCAGTTTTCCATCTGCATCTTTCGGTGTCTTATCCCGGTCTACATAAAAATCATCCAGCGGAACCGGATGCGGTTTCATGCCATGGGCGGCAAGCTGTATGGACAGCCTGTGGGAAAACGTTGTCTTCCCGGAAGAGGACGGACCTGCTATCATAATGAATTTCTTATGATGTCCCTCTTTAATCTGCTCTGCCAGCTGTCCTATTTTCTGTTCCATCAGGGCTTCCTGTATCAGAATAATTTCCTGTATTCTGCCTGCAGAAACTGCATCATTCAAAGCTCCTATGGTTCCTACTCCCATGGTATGTCCCCACTCTGACGCTTCTTCCAGTGTCAGGTACAGTTTATCCGATGGAACAAAAATATCCACCTTCCTGGTATCTTTTCCCGGAAAGAGCAGCATAAAACCTTCTTTATATAATGTCAGGTCAAAATATTTCAGATAACCGGTAGACGGCACCATATATCCATAGAAATAATCTTTGTAATGATCCAGCTCATAGATATTGACCCTTGAGCTTCTCCGGTAGCGGAACAGTCTTTCTTTATCGGTCATTCCCAGTCTCCGGAAGAGTTCTACTGCATCTGCCGTCGGCAGACTATGCTTTTCAATCGGAAAATCGGCTTCTACCAGACGCTGCATCTCCTGCTTTAAATCCCTTAACATCTGTTCATCGACAGCTACCCATTCTGCCTGCTCTGATGCTCCGTTCTTTTCCTCATTCCGCTTCAGTTCGCAATAATATCCCTGGGCAATGGAATGCATGATGCGGACCGTAATCTTTTCTTCCCCATAAAGATTATGCACTGCCTTCTGCATCAGCAGCGCCGTACTTCTCCGGTATGCTTTCCTGCCATCCTTGTCTGCCGTTGTAATAAAGGTAAGATTTCCCGATTCTGCCTTCTCACGCAGCTCCCGCAGGCGGTTGTTCACCAGCACCAGGACAATATCATCCGGAAACTGTTTCTGATATTCCTTGGCAAGCTGCTTGTATGTGGTTTCCGGCACATACTCCCTTACGTTTCCATGAATATTAATTCTACATTTAACTTCTCCCATAGTAGTCCCCCATTTCTTTGATTACTATTTATACAATATAGGAAAACGGAGATTGTAACTTCTGGCTGTATATGTTCAGTTCCGGTAATCTCTCCTTGAAATATTCTGCCATATAGGTTACAAAAATATGCTCCAATCCATAATGTCCTGCATCTAAGATACTTAAGCCTCTGGCTGCTGCGTCGATTCCCGTATGGTGGTCAATATCTCCTGTTATCAACACCTGGGCACCCTTTGCAATCGCTTCATCCACTTCACTCTTTCCGGAGCCAGGACAAATTGCTGCACGCTGTACCATGCGGCTGGTATCACCAAATACTTTTACCGCTTCTGTCTGAAACCGGCTTTTTACAATCCTGCCGCAATCCCCTAGGCTTATCTCCTCTGGCAGCATTCCCACTTTGCCGATACCACAGGATTTTCCCTGCCACTCCCCGGTTACTTCCAATGGTTCTGTCTCCATTAGTTCCAGGTAATCTGCTGCAAGGTCCGCCATGACGCAGATATCAAAATTCGTATGCATCGCACAGTAAACCATATCCTGCTGTGCCAGTCCGTAAATTCTTCTGCCGATAAAATCACTGGTAAGAACATTTTTGATTCCACCAAAGATTAACGGATGATGCGTCAGTATCATATCAGCCTTAAGTTCTTTTGCTTCCGCAATTACTTCATCGGTTGCATCCACCGCCAGATAGATACTGTTTATCTCTTTCTCCCATCTGCAGACCTGAAATCCCGGATTATCCCATTCACAGGCCATTGCTACAGGAGCAAGTGTCTCTAATATTTCCCGTATCTGTTCACACTTCATATATTTTCTCCCATGATACGCTCTGCTTCTTCTATCATTGCAAGTTTCTCTTCCAGTTCTTTCTGCCGTTCAAAGCGTCTTGTACTGCCATCTTCTTTCTGCTGCAATTCATCCTGTTGCGTTGCAGATTGTTGCAGCAATTCTGGTTTCTGCAATACAGTTTGCTCCGGCATAAGCTTCCGGATTTCAAGTTTCTTTAAGATTTCCGAGAACTGCTGTCTCTGTTTTATTAAATATTGTTTTAATATTTCATTTTTTGTCTGTAATAAATATCCACCATAACGAAAAGCAACATCCGTCAACGGTGCTGCTTTTCCCGGTACACATCTTAACATCACGTAATATTTGCCTTCTTCTTCCACCATATCTTCTTCTTCAATGTGAAAGCCTTCCGCATAAATATAACGGCGTACCTCTTCTATTTCAGACTGTGGCTGTAACACAAGATTATTCATCTTCTTCCAGACTTCCGGATGCTCTGCAAGAATCCGTTTCGTCAACGCTCCACCCATTCCGGCGATTACCACGCCATCGGCTTCAGATGGAGCCAGTGCCGTAAGTCCATCGGACAATCTGGTTTCTATGTAATCTTCTAAATGAACTTCCCGGATATGCTCCTCTGCCCGAAGAAGCGGCCCCCGGTTCACATCCATTGCAATGGCATGCCCAATACATTCTGACTGAATCAGATAAATCGGAACATAACCGTGGTCACATCCTACATCTGCAAGGCAGGTGGTATTCCGAACCAATGCTGCAACTGCCTGCATTCTTTTTGAAAGTTTATTCATATATTACTCCAGATAGTCCTTTAATTTGCGGCTTCTGCTTGGATGACGCAGTTTACGGAGTGCCTTTGCTTCAATCTGACGGATACGCTCCCTGGTTACATTGAATTCTTTTCCAACTTCTTCCAGTGTACGGGCACGTCCATCTTCCAGACCAAAACGAAGGGTTAATACCTTCTGCTCCCGCTCGGTCAGTGTTCCAAGCACTTCCTCTAACTGCTCTTTTAACAGGGTAAATGCTGCTGCATCAGCAGGTACCGGTACATTATCATCCTGAATGAAGTCTCCCAAATGGGAATCTTCCTCTTCACCGATTGGAGTCTCTAAAGAAACCGGCTCCTGGGAAATCTTCAAGATTTCACGTACACGGTCTACCGGCATATTCATTTCTGCTGCAATCTCTTCCGGGGTCGGTTCACGTCCCAACTCCTGCAGTAACTGTCTGGAAACGCGGATCAGTTTGTTGATTGTCTCAACCATATGAACCGGGATACGGATGGTTCTTGCCTGGTCTGCAATGGCTCTTGTGATTGCCTGACGAATCCACCATGTTGCATAGGTAGAGAACTTATAGCCTTTCCGGTAATCGAATTTCTCAACGGCTTTAATCAGACCTAAGTTACCTTCCTGAATCAGGTCTAAGAATAACATACCACGTCCTACATAACGTTTTGCAATACTTACCACCAGACGAAGGTTTGCTTCTGCCAGACGTTTCTTTGCTTCCTGGTCTCCTAATTCCATTCTCTTTGCCAGCTCGATTTCTTCTTCTGCACTTAAAAGAGGTACTTTACCGATTTCCTTTAAATACATACGGACCGGATCCTCAATGGATACGCCGTCCGGTACCGATAAATCAATCTTTTCTACCTCTACCTCGTCTTCGTCATCTAAGATGATATCGTCATCGATATCGTCATCATCCATGATTCGAAGCACATCAATGTTATTGGTCTCAAGGAAGTCTAAGATTTTCTCAAACTCATCTGCATCCAGTTCCATGTCCTTGAAGAACTCGCTGATTTCCTGATACTCAAGGCTGTTCTTTTTCTTCTTTGCCAGCGCAAGGAGTTCCTGGAGTTTTTCCTGCAATTTTGCTTTTTTCTCCTCAATGCTCATCTTTTCGTCTTTTGCTGCCGGAGCACTTTTTGCAGCTTTTGTTGTCTTTTTCGTAGTCTTTTCCATCTTTTCATCCATTTTCTTGTTCATCCTCTCATGATTCGTCATATAAACGGGACTAAATAGTATTTTGTCCTCAATCTATAGAAATATGCATTTTCTCCATATTCTGCAAGGTTCTCTTATCTGCCACAAGCTGTTGCAAGCCCTGCATATCCGTAGGTTCTAAGTGCGCCGAACGATAGGAGATGCTGTTATCCTTCACCCGCAGAATCGTCTCTTTTAACGCCTTATCCCGCTCTGCAGCAGAATCCACTTCATGGATTCTCGCATGGAAGAGCTCTGCAACTTCCCGCTGTTCCTCTTCTTCTGCAAATAAACTGATAATCTGTGCCGGATTGACAGTACCCGACTTCTTCTGCTCGTAGAGAAGCTCTGCCACCTTACGGAAAATGTCTTCCGTAAAATCTTCCGGTGTAATGATATCTTTGATTTTATCGTACAGATTATCATATTCTATGAGCCAGGTCAAAAGCAATTTCTGGGACTGCTTCATGCCGTCCTCTTTCTTATGCTTCTTCTCATTCAGCCCACTCTTAAGCGGTGTCCGCTCTTTTACAAGTCCTCCCTGGGTGCCCAGCTGGTTTACCAGATTCCGGAGTGCTTCAAAGCTCATATGATATTTATCCGCCACGGCTTCCATATAATTGTTCCGCTCCAGTTCCGTGGTAAAATCAAGCAGTTTCTTTGCCACTTCTGTCTGGAATGCGGTCTTTCCTTCCGGGTCCTTCATATCATATTTCTGCTCTAAAATCCTGATTTCAAACATAAAGCTGTTTTCTGCCGCATCAATCCGCTTCTGGTATTCTTCCGCTCCAAGTGCCTTGATGAATTCATCCGGGTCTTTGTACGGCTTCATGTTGATGACTTTGGCTGTCAGCCCTACTTCTTTTAAAATCGGGATTGCACGAAGTGCCGCCTTAATTCCGGCACCGTCGCTGTCGAAGGTAAGATAAACCTCCTTCGTATATCGTTTCAGCAGACTGGCATGTCCACTGGTAAACGCGGTTCCTAAGGATGCCACTGCATTGTCAAAGCCTGCCTGATGCAGCGCAATTACATCCATATAGCCTTCACATAAGAGCATCTGCGGTTTCTTGGTCTGTCTTGCAAAGTTCAATGCATACAGATTCCGGCTCTTATCAAAGACTTTGGTCTCCGGCGAATTCAGATACTTCGGTTCGCCATCCCCCATGACTCGTCCACCAAATCCGATTACTTTATTATGCACATCCATAATCGGAAACATGGCACGATTCCAGAATTTATCATGTCCGCCCCGGACTTCGTCAATGGACACAAGACCGGATTCCTTTAAGATTGCATCATCATATCCAAGTTTTCTTAAATAACGGTACAAATCATCACTGTATTTATCCGAATAGCCAAGCCCAAACTTCTGCATGGTGGCATCCGATAATTCTCTCTTTTTAAAATATTCATACGCCTGTTTTCCGTGTTCGCTCCGCAACAGCATATAATAATATTTGCCGGCTGCCTTGTTAATCTCTAACAGAATCTGGCGTTTGTCTGCTTCTTTCTTTGCCTGGGCACTCATTTCCTGCTTCGGCAGTTCGATTCCGGCACGCTCTGCCAATGCCTCCATCGCTTCCGGGAATGAAAAGTTCTCATACTGCATCAGAAAGGTAAATACATTTCCGCCTGCTCCGCATCCAAAGCAGTAATACATCTGCTTATTCGGTGATACGGAAAAAGAACCGGTCTTTTCATTATGGAAGGGGCACAGTCCAAAATACGTGCTGCCTTTTTTTGTCAACCGTACATATCCGGAAATCACATCTACAATATCATTTCTGGAACGTACTTCTTCTATTAATTCATCTGAATAATATGCCATTCCTTAATTCACCTGCCAAGCCTTCGGTACAAAATATTCTGAGAATTTGGCAATTGCATACTGGTCGGTCATTCCTGCGATATAATCACATACTACCCGTTCTTCCTCTTCGCCTTCCGCAATCATATCGGTATACTGCGCCGGCATTGTCATCGGATGTTCCATATAATATGTAAACAGTTTGCTGAGTAATCCTTCTGCCTTTGTCTCTTCTCCTTTGGCAATGGAATTGGTATATACGCTTACAAACATGAACTTCCGTAAATCCTGCATTGCCTGGAAAATTTCATCGGACATAATGATATCCGGCTTATCCATGCTGTTGGTTATAATATCATGAATCAGTGTATCCAGCCGGTCTGCCGAATTCTTTCCCAATACCTTCCGTATCTCAATTGGAATATCTTCTTCCACCATTATCTTTCCACGCACCGCATCATCGATATCATGATGAATATAGGCGATTTTATCGGAGAAACGGACGATTTTGCCTTCCAGTGTATGTGGCATCGTACTGGTCTGATGATTTAAAATGCCATCCCGCACTTCCCAGGTCAGGTTCAGTCCCTGTCCGCCTTTTTCCAATTTCTCTACGATACGTACGCTCTGTTTATTATGTTTAAAACCACCGGAGCAAAGTTCATTTAACACCCGCTCTCCGGCATGACCAAATGGCGTATGTCCCAAATCATGCCCTAATGCAATGGCTTCCACCAGATCTTCATTCAGCCGCAGTGCCTTTGCAATGGTTCTGGCATTCTGTGATACCTCTAAGGTATGCGACATACGGGTACGATAATGGTCACCCTTCGGTGTTAAGAACACCTGCGTCTTATTCTTCAGACGGCGGAATGCCTTACAGTGGAGAATACGGTCTCTGTCTCTCTGGTATACGGGACGTATATCACAAGGTGCCTCCGGATAATCCCGTCCTTTGGAATTCTCGCTTAATGCTGCATAAGGGCTTAACATCTCATGCTCCATGCGCTCCATCCGTTCCCGAATTGTCATATCCTTATCTTCTCCCTTCCTGTCACATCACCATTTCATGATGTAAATGCACTGCCATCATCTTTACCATTATGAGGACGTCATTCGACCTCTGCTATTATAATTCTGTGTCCACCTTCAAATTTCCTTTATTTTTTACAAAATTTCATAATATTTTTTTCTAATACTTTCCAATGCGCTTCGAAATCGCCCTTGCTACCTTATAAACCGGATTCTCCATCTTCTTTGCCACCTGTTTTAATTCCTGCCGGATGGCAATGGACTGCGGGCAGTGTTTCTCACATTTTCCGCACTGACGGCATTTTGAAGCGTTGGTGGGATTTGTCTTTAAAGTGGTACACATAATATATGCCTTCATACCAGAATAAAAGCTGTCGGTATAGCGTGTATTATATGCTGCAAAACAGGTCGGAATATCTACTCCATGCGGGCATGGCATACAGTAGCCGCAGCCGGTACAAGGTACCTTCATATGCTGGTTAATGGATTTCTTTACCTTTTCAAAGATTTCCAAGTCTTTCTCTGTCAATGCATCAGCTGTGGCATCCGATGCAATCCTTACATTTTCCTCTACCTGTGCAATATCATTCATTCCGGAAAGCACTACTGTCACCTCCGGATGGTTCCATATCCAGCGGAGTCCCCATTCTGCCGGGGAACGATGTGGTTCTGCAGATGCAAATATGGCTTTGGCAGCCTTTGGCAGTGCATTCACCAGCCTGCCGCCCCGCAGCGGCTCCATGATAATCACCGGAAGTCCCTTCGCTGCAGCATATTTTAAGCCTTCAGTTCCCGCCTGGGTATGTTCATCCATATAATTATACTGTATCTGGCAGAAATCCCAGTCGTAAGAATCTATGATTTTCTTAAACTGGGTGGCTCCGCCATGGAAAGAAAATCCGATATTTCCAATCTGACCGCTTTTCTTTTTCTCTGCAATCCAGTCCTGTATTCCAAGTGCGGTCAGCCGCTCCCATGCTGCAATATCATTCAGCATATGCATCAGATAATATTCCACATGGTCTGTCTGAAGGCGTTCTAACTGTTCCTTAAAATACCGCTCCATATCACCTTCTGCCTTAATATAATAATGTGGCAGCTTGGTGGCAATTTTTACCTTATCACGATAGCCTTTTGCCAGGAACTTTCCCAGGCATGCTTCACTTCCACCGTAAGTATATGCGGTATCAAAATAATTGACCCCGGCTTCCACTGCCGCTGCCATCTCCCGCTCTGCCTTTTCCTGGTCGATTGCGGTTCCTTTCTTAGAATAACGCAGGCAGCCATAGCCTAAGATGGACAGCTGGTCTTTGTTTCCCGGATTTTCTCTATATTGCATGTTTATTCTCCCTTGCACTTGTTGTTATGGCTGCTGCGAAATGGAGAATGATAATAAGGATATCTTACCACTGCTTTGACGGGATGCGCCTTTTGTTCACCTATAGCGAATACCACTCCGGCTGCAAGGGGCTCTAATAATTTTAGGACAATTCTTTTATATATGGCAAACGGTGCAAAGTCACATCCATGTTCCTCTGCACCTCGCTGGTACGTCCCTGTACCAGCGTTGCCTGGTATTACCAAAATTCTAAGAGCCCCTAGCAGCCTGCGCAAATGTATTCGTCTACAGGCGAACAGAAGACTGCATCCTGACAAGTATTAAGAAAACAGACATCCCTATTTATCATTTCTCCATTTCGCAGTTACCGATTCTGCATAAGTTGCCGGGTGATGATATTTTCATACCACCACCCGGCACATATACTGTTATTATAAAGCTATCGGGAAAGTTTTGCAAGAATCACTCCCGCTCCTTTATCTTTTTAAATCCATCGGTCATGTCATAGGATGTAATGTTATCATTAATCCAGAGGTAAAATACATTGCCACTATACATTCCACGGACATTCTCGTAATTGACTCCGTTAATGCCCGGAATTTCTGCCTGTTTCTTAAAGGTTCCATTTTCATAGGAATATATCTGGTAGGTCTGCTTTGTTCTGCTGCTGCTATAATCCTCACAAACCAGACCGATTAAATTCTTATCCTTTGAAATGATGACACTCTTATAATCATATAATGCTTCGCTATAATCTACATCCTTTAATACAAGCTTTGCTTCTTCGGTTACTTCTCCCGGATTTTCTATATTAAACATGGAAAGCTTAATGTTTTCTATATTTCCGGTCTTCTCATCAGATTCATAACCGATGCCCAACAAATGTGTATCATCCCAGAAATGCAGATATTCGGAGAAGCCGGTCACCTTGAGTTCGCCGATAATTTCCGGTTTTGCCGGGTCTGATAAATCCACGGTAAACAGCGGGTCGGTATTCCGGTAGGTTACAAAGTAACCAGTGTTTCCCATAAAGCGGGCGGCATAGATTTCTTCTCCCGGTGCAATGCCCGTCAACTGTCCGGTTAATTTCATGTTCTCATCCAGAATATAAAGTGCATTCACCTCATCCTCTGTACTATAATCGGTGGTCAATACCCTGAGATATCCATCACTGGCATTGATTGCAAAGGTATCTCTGACATAACCCCTTACTGCCGTTGCCGCCACACCACTGATTCTGCCCTCATCCAGTGCAAATTTTGCAATATTGGTAATCATTGCTCCATCATAATCTTCCTCATATAAATACAGGGCATCTTTGCTGATATAAGTCTGGGCATATCCAGAGATTACAAGCTTACTGTCCAGCACTTTATCCGGCTTATTTACATCCAGCGAAGAAACCAGTATACCACTTTCTCCTGATGACTCCGGCAGATAAATTTCACCGGCGGCAACCTTTTCTCCATTTACCTTCGGAATCACTGAGGTATATTCCTTTTCTACATATCCCACCACATCGGATGTCATATGATACTGTGTAAAAAGATAGACTACATCTCCGATTTTCCGGGAAGTATTATAATAACCATCCTGGATTAATCTTCCTTCAAATTCCGGATTCCTGCGGTCTACGATACTGTATACCTGAATCTGTGTGGTGCTTTTTCCATTCATTTTATAGCAGAATGCACTGTCTTCAGAAGCATCTGATACAGCAATTTCTTCATCTGAGCTTTCTTTATCTGAGTTTTCCTTATCAGAGCCAGCTTTGCTGCTTTCGCCCAAGGATGTCTCATAGCCCTGCACAACCAGAATCAGCTGGTCTCCATCCACATAAATTTCCATCACCCGGTCTGCTGCGCCACAGTCTTTCGGGAGAAATCGTGTTACTTCTTCTAATTTTCCATCCTGGATATCCGTTATAACAATGTATTTATCCTCTACCGTATAAATGTAACTGCCATCAATTTTAGCAATATCACTCTCGTCTACACCTTCCATCTGCAGATTTGTCGTAGAATAATCTTTTCCGCCTTCCTTGCTGCCCTCCGACAAATCGGCAACGGCACTTCCGTACTCAGTTCCATCACTGTAGTAATATTTGTCACTGCCGGAATTCATTGCTCCCGATGCAGCATAGCTTGTCTCTGCACTTGTTTCCTCTTCTATCCAGTTCTGCTGATACCCCTTAAGAAGAGTCTGATATACCTCCTTATAATCCGATGCAGGATGATACATTGTTCCAAGAGCTGCCACATCCACATACCCTGTTTCACCTGCTTCTCCCACAGTCTGCTGCGTATCTGTCATTGCTACGGAATCCGTCTGCCCTGTACCGGAATTCTTATCGAAACGGGTCACTGTTATATAAATTCCGCTGCATACTACCAGTGCCAGCACTGCCACCATACTTCCAAGTCTGCGCCATGGAATTATTTTCTTCGATTTTTTCGGTTCCAAGTGCTGATTTTCCTGCTGCTGTTTTGCTTTCTGTTCCTGTAATTGTTTTTCTATCTGTTCCGGTTTCAGAGTCTCTGGTATCTCTATCTCTTCCGCCGCTTTTCTTAACTGGGTTAAAATCTCCTGTTCATTCATACCGGCACCTCCATCTCATCTGAATTTTCTGTTGTTTTCCAGACTTTTTGCATATCTTTCGTTTCTCACTTCCAATATTTCTCCACCATTTTCTTTATTCCCCGGCTCTCTTTTGAGCGGACGGTATTTTCGTTAAGGTCTAACAGTTTTCCGATTTCCTTACTGCTATACCCACAGAATAAATGCATGGCGATAATCATTCGTTCCTCGGAAGGCAGCTCAAAGAACAGGCTCCGGACTGCTGCATGCTCATCCATTCCGGATTTTCCCATATGCTCTAAAAGCTCCGGTGTCAGCTCTTCCGGACGGGTTGCATACTCTTTTAATTTACGTTTGCACTTATTACTTAAAATACGGAATATCCACGCCCGGAACGCTTCTGTCTTTCGAAGCTCCCCGATTTGTGCAAATGCATCTGTCACGGTATCGCTGACCACATCCTGTGCATCCTGCGGATGCTTCAGCACATATAACGCAAAGCGATACAAATCCTGATAAACTCCTTCATATAATTGTGCAAATGCACCGGTATCCCCACTTTGTGCCCTGCGCACCAGCTGCAGTTCCTGTTCCATATGCTCACCCTATACCTTCCTAAGTCCTTTCCTTTGACCGGTCTCATATATATAGTGTCGCTGAATTCCATTCTGTTGCATATATTTTAAATTTTTTATAACTGGCTGATTACCAGCACATCATTTTCACGAATCACAGTATTTCCGTTCGGTATCACAACCTTCTCATTCCGCTTTAGAACAAGAACCAGCTTCTCTTCTCCCAGTTTTATTCTGGATAATGGCTTTCCAATCCACTTGCTGTCTTTTTCGATTGGGATTTCTGTCAGACAGATGCCAAGATTTTCTTCCGGAGATAAAGCACTTAAGACTATCTTGTCTCCGGCAAGCACTACCGTGTTGCCATTTGGAATGATACGCTCCTCGCCTCTTAGAATCAGTACCAGTAATAAATCCGGCAGGGAAGTAAGGTCTTTTATCTTGCGGTTCTCCCATGGATGTCCTGCTTTGATGCTGATTTTAACAAACTCCACCGGCATTTCATCGGAGTAGTCACTGAAGGTCTTCATGACGTTGCCATTTTCGTCTATCATGTCAAGCTTCTTTGCCACCAGTCCAAGCAGTGTACCCTGAATACTGATAGAGAACAGGACAATGAAAATAACTATGTGGAACAAATCATTTTTCGTATATGCCGGGCTTACTGTTGCCATAATTGCAAATACTATGGATGCCGCTCCACGAAGCCCCGCCCAGGACACCAGAAGCTGCTGCTTTACCGGGCAGCGGAATGGCATCAAGATAGCAAATACAGAAACCGGCCTTGCCACAAATGTTAAAAATACCGCAATTGCCAGTGCAATCGGCAGTATCTTCGGCAACTGGGATGGATATGCCAGCAGACCAAGCAGGAAGAAAATCAGCATCTGCATCAATCCGGTGATTCCATCAAAGAAATGCACCAGTGATTTTTTGTGATGAAGTGGAGTGTTGCCAAGGATAATTCCGGCAATGTATGCTGCCAGATAACCATTTCCATTTATCATGGATGCTCCGGCGTAGGATACCAGCGCCATACTGAATACAAATATCGTATCAAATCCATCCGTTGCAAAATTCACTTTTTTTAAAATGAATGCTGCTGCCAGTGCCACAACTACCCCCACTAATATGCCAAAAGTAATCTGTGAGAATATCATGACAACCAGCGAAAAACCACTTAATTCTCCGCTCATTATTGTTAATATAATTACGGTCAGCATATAAGAACATGGGTCATTACTACCACTTTCCACCTCCAACATGGATGCAGTATTGTTCTTAAGATTCAGCCGTCTGGAACGAAGGATTGAAAAGACCGATGCCGCATCCGTAGAACTGATTACAGAGCCAATCAGCATACTTTCCCAGAAATCCATTTTCAATATAAAATGACAGAATGCTCCGGTTGTTACTGCGGTCAGTATAACACCCACTGTTGATAATAATACTGCTTTACCAGCCACCGGCTTTGCCTGTTTCCAGTTGGTTCCAAATCCACCGTAAAACATGATAAAGATTAAGGACACCGTACAAATCTGTTCGGCAATCGTAAAATTATCAAAAGGAATCTTTAAAATTCCATCTGTTCCAAACATCATGCCAAGAAGAATATATGCCAACAGCATTGGAATTCCCAGTTTGTTGGACATTTTATTCAATGACAGGCACAATAAAATCACTGCTGCTACCAGTAAAATATAGCTTGTCATAAATACCTCTCTTTCCTGTTTTTATTTACCTGTTGCTCTTACGTCTTCTTCTATCCCCTTTTCTTTTATTACTTCTACCTATTCCTTCTTTTCTTCTGCCTCCATGATACTTCCTGCCTTTACCAGTCCTCTCTGCAGTGCATCCCTTGCATTTTTCCAAGGCTGCTCCTTATAACGGTAATCATTCTTACAGATGAACCATTCTAAATCATCCCGCACCCTCTCATATCCGTTAATAAAAGTCTCATTTAAAGTCATCAGAAATTCATTCAGGTATTTCTTACCCATATATTCCGGAGCACCGGAAAACAGAACTTTATAATGATTTACACAAAAGCCTTTGGATGCTGCAAACTGTTTGCGGAAGTCTTCTTCTTTTTCATATAAATAGTAAATGGTATTGATATAATTTGTAAAGCTGTGATTAATGTAATCACACACAAAGCACTTTTTCTCTTTTTCTTCCACAAAAGTAATCACCGGATGGACTGGCTGGCTCTTTTTCTTGAAAAGTACGGCTGCCTGAGGCAGTGGTGCTTTCATTGCTTTTTTTAACTCCTTAGCTGTCTTATCCATATGGGTCTTTAACATCATGGCAAGTCCTAATTTATTCGGATATTCATATAACATTTCCAAATGTTTCTGACAGAAGCCCTGTTCATCGCTCTGCTCCCGGATATCTCCCTCCATGTAACTTGCACCCGGTCCAATGGTATAATTGATAGCATTTTCTTCTAATTTCTGATACATTCTGCAGACCGGACATTCGCTTTCCTCTGCAAATGCATCCTGTATTGGTATCGTATAAATCTCTGTTTTCATTTTAATCTCCTTAAAGATACACAAAAGGGTATTCCATATGCACTCCTTCGGCCTGTGGAATACCCTTCTCTTTGCAATTGTATACCGTTTATTACATCATGTTTTTCTCTACTTCTTCTTTCATGGAAGAAACGTTAAACTTACGGATATTTTCATCCAGTTCTGCTACTACAGAAGTAATTCTGGCAGTTGCATTCTTACATTCTTCTACCAAAGCTTCAAACTCGTTCATTGCCTCAGATGTATCTCTGGCACTTGTTGTATTTGTCTCTGCTACTGCAGCAAGCGAATCCATTTTCTCTTCAATGGCACTCTTATGTTCATTCAAACCACCGACTTCTGAATTGATTCCCTGAATAGAAGTGCTGACACTTTCAATTTCATGATTCAAGGCAGTAAAGATTGTCTCTGTCTCACGAATCTTTGTATTCTGCTGTTCAAATGCTTCTGATACTTTTCCGGTAATCTCTACACTGACATTAGAATTATCAATCAGTTCATTAACAATTTTATTAATCTGCTCTGAAGACTCTCTGGACTGGTCTGCCAAGGTACGGATTTCTTCTGCAACTACGGCAAATCCTTTTCCCTGTTCTCCTGCCCGTGCAGCTTCAATACTTGCATTTAAAGCAAGCAGATTTGTCTGGCTTGCAATTCCTGCAATAATCTCTGTTGCAGTACGAATCTGTAAGGCAGACTGATTGGTTCTGTCTGTCTGGCTCTGCACTTCATCAATAGACTGCCTGTTCTGTCTGCTGATTTCCACCAGCTGCTGCATAATCACCTCTGCTGATTCATTGCAGTCTTTCATTTTTAATGCACTGTCTGAAAGAAGTGTAATATTGCTGGCAATTACTTCAATAGCATTGCCGATTTCTGCTACTTTCTGCTGTACATGCTGTGTTTTCTCTGCCTGTGAAACGGTATTATCTGTAATGGAAGCAACTTCACCGCTCACCTGATCCAACGCTTCATTCATAGTGTCAAAGGACTGGCTGAATGTCGTAGACAGTTCGCTTAATTCCCTGCTGGCTCTACGGATTCCGGTCACAATCTGTGCAAAGCTTCTTACCATATCATTGGCAGAGCCTAATAATTTGCTGATTTCATCATTTTTTTCATTATGTTTTGGTTCTTCTAACTGAAGGCTTCCATCCGCAATCTTATCCATACTGCCAATTACAGCTTTCAGTTTTCCGGCAATTGCTACTGCAAGCCACAGGGAACCTGCCACAAATACCGCTAAAACCACAATTAAAATAATCGTTCCCACACCTGCATTTAATGCTGTATTCTGTACCAGATGCATTATGATAATTCCGGCAAGTCCAACCAGAAGAATCGGAAGTGAAATTACTGCAATTAATCCAATTGCCAGTTTCTTTCCTATATTATTTTTTTCTGAAGATTTACGTTTCTCTGCCATTACTGCTCTTCCTCCTTATAGCTCTTATCTCTTATTCTTATGCATTGTCTTTTTATCCGGTTATCTTTAAATAAGCTGCGGAAAATGCCGGCATATCGAGACCACCCTGAAATACCGCTTTTTCTCCGGTCAGCAGGTCAACTGCTTCTGCTGCTCCTGCATCAAAGGATGCATGGAAGGGATTCTCTTCCAGATTGATTGCTACAAGAATCCGCTCACCATCAAAGCTTCTCTCAAATACAATCTGCCGGTTTGTTAAGAATACCTTGCGGTAGCTGCCATAGCAAAGTGTTTTTTCCGATTTATGAACCTTCGCCAGTCTGGAAATATAATCGGTAAGTTCATTCCATTCCGGTGCTTCAAAAGACGGACGGAGTGCTTCATCCCCACCATTTTCTTTCTTTCCTTCTGCAGCCCATTCACTTCCATAGTAGACACATGGGATGCCAGGAATTGCAAACAGCATTGCATATACCAGTGGAAGATGTTCTTTTTCCCTTAAAGTGCTTGCCAGACGGTTCACATCATGATTATCCAGGAAATTCAAAAGATGCCTGCCCTGATACATTCCGCAGAAATGCTGCTCCAGGGTATAATTGATTTCAAAGAGGTTGCGGTCATTAAAGCTGGACCACATTCCCTTATATGCCTGATAATTTGTTACACTGTGCAACATATTCTGTTCATCCAAAAGACGATTATAATCACCATGAATCATCTCGCCCAGGAGATAAAAATCATCCTTTTTCGAATCTACGAACTGACGTAATCTTCTTACAAAATCCATATCCAGACTGTATGCAACATCCAGACGCAGTCCGTCAATATCAAATTCTTTTATCCATCCTTCTACTGCTGAAAAGATATGCCGGATTACTTCTTCATTCCGCAAATTCAGTTTTACCAGCTCATTATGTCCTTCCCAGCCTTCATAGGAAAGTCCGTCGTTATAATTATTATTCCAGCCAAAATTCACATTTGTGAACCAGTCCTTATATGGAGAATTCTCTCTGTTTTTCAGTAAATCCTGAAATGCAAAGAAGCCTCTTCCCACATGGTTAAACACTCCGTCCAACACTACTTTGATATTGTTGTCATGTAATTTTCCACATACTTCTTTAAAGTCCTCATTGGTTCCAAGTCTTACATCTAACTTTGTATAATCCCTGGTATCATAACCGTGACGGTCTGATTCAAAAACCGGACAGAAATATATTGCATCCACTCCAAGCTTTACCATATGCGGAATCCAGTCTTCCACTTTCTTTATCCGATGAGCCAGAACACCATCATTTTCTGTTGGTGCCCCGCAAAATCCCAATGTTGAAATCTGATAAAATACACTGTCATATGACCACATAAAAACTGTTCCTCCTGTCTGTCCATCATGTGCTGTGGTTTTTCCGCTACTCGTGGAATAAAGAATGTGCCTTGGCACATTCTCGCGCCTGCGGCGGTCGCTTGCGACATCTACCTTATACGCCGCAGTGCGCATCCTCGCGGAGCGTTTTTTACTTTACAGGAAAGCAATTTCCTGTAAAGTAAAAGAGGACGGTTCCTTTTGCGGGAACCGTCCTCCTAACTTCTTCCCTCTGCCTTCGCCCATGTTGTTTCAATTACACTTATTATAACATAATTTTATAGCATAAGGGAATTTTTTTCTTGCATTTTTCCTAATTTTTTTTGATTTTTATAACGTTATTTTGTTATTTTTCAACACCGGTAAGCTGATATCCTGCTTTTTCAATCACTTCTGCAAATGCTGCATCCGGAATCTCTTTGTCCATGGTTACTTCAGCACTCTTTGTCTCAAGGTTGACAGCTGCCTTTACTCCTTCCATGGCATTTAATGCTTCTTCCACATGTTTCTTACAGTGTTCACACATCATTCCTTCAATTTTAAGTGTTTCTTTCATTTTATTATCCTCCTTATCATTTTCATTATTATCTGTCACTTTTTCTGCTGACTGTTCTATCTGACTTCCTGCTGCTTTTTCCACTATCTGTTCTGCCACATTTCCTGCTGTCTGCTCTAATCGCTGCGGTTTAAAAAGCTTTAACCGGAGAGCATTGCATACTACACAGACGCTGCTTAAGCTCATTGCTGCTGCACCGAACATCGGATTTAATTTAATATGAAATGCCGGGTATAAAGCGCCTGCTGCCAGTGGAATTCCAATGCTGTTATAGAAGAATGCCCAGAACAGGTTCTCCTTGATATTGCGGATAACCGCTTTACTTAACCGGATGGCTGTTACGGCATCCATCAGATCATTCCGCATCAGTACCGCATCTGCACTTTCGATTGCCACATCTGTTCCTGCTCCAATGGCAATTCCTACATCGGCTCTTGCCAGTGCCGGTGCATCATTGATTCCGTCTCCAATCATGGCAACCTTATGTCCCTGCTGCTGCAGTTTGGCAATATGCCGTTCCTTATCCTCCGGCAATACTTCTGCAATTACTTTTGGAATTCCAAGCTTCTTACGAATGGCTTCGGCGGTACGTTTATGGTCTCCGGTCAGCATTACTACCTCAATGTGCATCTTACGGAATGCTTCAATGGCATAGCGGCTGGTTTTCTTTTCCACATCTGCTGCTGCAATGATACCCAGAAGGCTGTTATTTTTCGCAAAGATTAATGGAGTCTTTCCTTCTTCTGCCAGCTTGTCCAGAGTATCTCCAAGGTCATCCAATGACACTCCCTTTTCTTTCATAAAGGCTTCGTTTCCCGCATAATAAGATGCATTTTCGTCTTCAGCCTCAATTCCTCTGCCCAGAATTGTCTTAAAATTTTTCATGGCAAGGGGCATAATCTCCTGCTCTTTCGCATACTGCAGAATTGCCTGTGCCAGCGGATGCCCGCTTCCCTGCTCAACGCCTGCTGCAATTGCCACAAATTCTTTTTCGTTTAATTCTGTGGTTCCAACACTCACATCTGTAACTCTTGGCTTACCTTCTGTTATGGTTCCGGTCTTATCCATAACTACGGTATCGATACTGTGCGCCGTTTCCAGTGCTTCGCCGGACTTAATCAGGATTCCGTTTTCTGCACCTTTTCCGGTTCCTACCATAATAGCTACCGGTGTCGCAAGTCCAAGGGCACACGGACAGGAAACAACCAGCACCGCGATTCCAATAGAAAGTGCAAATTCAAAGGCTGCCCCACTGATGAGCCAGATGATTGCAGCAATCACGGCAATTGTAATAACCACCGGCACAAAGACTCCTGCAATCTTATCTGCCATCTTGGCAATCGGTGCTTTACTGGAGCCAGCTTCTTCCACCAGATGAATAATCTGGCTGATGGTGGTATCTTCTCCGACTTTGGATGCACGGATTTTCAAGAAACCATTCTGGTTAATCGTTGCGGAAATTGCAGTATCTCCCACTTCCTTATATACCGGAATGCTCTCCCCTGTAATGGCAGATTCATCGAGGCTTGACTGTCCCTCTTCAATCACTCCGTCCACCGGAACGGTTTCACCGGGACGAACCAGCACCAAATCACCTTTTACCAGTTCCTCTGCCGGAACCGTAACTTCTTTGCCATCTCTTAAGACCTTTGCCTGCTTCGGAGCCAAGTCCATCAGCTTCTCAATAGCTTCACTGGTCTTTCCTTTGGAACGGCTCTCTAAATATTTTCCAACAGTAATCAAAGTCAGAATCATTCCTGCAGACTCAAAATAAATATCCATGCTGTACCGGCTTACCAGTGCCATATCTTGATGTCCCAGGCCATAACCAATCCGGAAAATGGCAAATACACCATAGATAACGGAAGCCGATGCCCCAAGTGCAATCAGCGAATCCATATTCGGGCTTCTGTGTACAAAAAGATTCTTAAATCCTACAATAAAATATTTCCGGTTCAGATACATAATCGGAAGCAGCAATAAAAACTGGGAAAAGGAAAATGCCAGTGCATTCTCATCTCCGTGAAATGCAGCCTTGATAAATCCCGGTACCGGAATTCCAAACCATTCATAAAACATATGGTGCATGGAAATATACATCATCGGAATCAGAAAAATAACAGACCAGATCAGACGGATTTTCATCTCATGAATTTCCTGCTCTGCCTTATTTATCCTTTTCCCTTTGCCGGTACGTTTCTCATTTCCGGCATTTGCCAGTGCAGCACCATAACCTGCCTTCTCTACTTCTGATACAATGATATCTTCATTGACCTTATTCTCGTCATAGGACACCTGCATACTGTTGGTCAGCAGATTTACGGATACATTTTCCACTCCGTCAATCTTTGACACACACTTTTCCACACGGGAAGAGCATGCAGAACACGTCATACCTGTGACTTCATAACGTTCCTGTTTCACACTTTTGTCCTCCTCTATTTCATCAGTTTCTGAAGGGTCGCACAAAGCTCATCCACCGCTTCTTCCTTTCCGGCACGGATGTCATCCACCACACAGGATTTGATATGCTCCGCTAACAACACTTTATTAAAGGAGTTCAGTGCAGAATTAATTGCAGACACCTGCGTTAAAATATCCACACAGTAACGGTCTTCTTCCAACATTTTCTTTACACCCCGCACCTGTCCTTCAATCCGGTTCAAGCGTTTTAATAAATCCTGATATTCTGCTTCCTGTCTGTGCTTCTTCCGTTCGCAGCAGGATGAACACATCTCTTTTTCTTCTGCCATAGTCAGGCTCCCTTCTATCTTCACATTCCAATACACATTTCCCGATAGTCATATACCCCCTACCGGTATGCTCATATTATACCCCCATAGGGTATTTGTCAATCATTTTTCTATTGAATGTTCCAATTCATATTTAAGCCATCTTCTTCCGCTCTATGATATTATCTTGACTTTTCCTATGATTTATGCTATTTTCATAACGCTAAAACTGGTGTGGATTTTTCTAGTCTGACTACTTTTCGCCACACAATTATCCTTGTGATAATTGTGTGGCGTTTTTTACTTTACAGGAAATTGCTTTCCTGTAAAGTAAAAAACGCTCCGCGAGGATGCACACTGCGGCGTATAAGGTAGATGTCGCAAGCGACCGCCGCAGGTGCGAGAATGTGCCAAGGCACATTCTTTGTTCTTTCTCACACTTTGGATTAGTGAGAAAAAAGAAAAAAAGGAGCAATTATTATGAATGAAGATTTTATGAAAGAAAAACCGATTTTACCACTGCTGACTACCATGGCACTTCCTATGGTTATCTCCATGCTGGTAAATTCTCTTTATAATATTATAGACAGTCTGTTTGTGGCTAAAATCAGTGAAGATGCCATGACTGCCCTTTCCCTGGTCTATCCGGTGCAGAATTTTATCAATGCTGTGGCAATTGGATTTGGTGTCGGAATTAATGCTTTAATTTCTTTTCACCTTGGTGCAAAAGAAGGGGAAAAAGCCAATATTGCTGCCACCCATGGATTCTTCTTTTCTATTTTGCATGGTGTCATTTTAACGATTGGAAGCATTGCCCTGATTCCTACGTTTTTAAGCCGCTTTACCACCGACAGCAATGTTCTTAAGTCAGGTGTAGAATATGCAAATATTGTATTTGTATTCAGTATCATTATTATGATGAATTTAACCTTTGAAAAGGTCTTTCAGTCTGTCGGCAGAATGAATGTCTCCATGATTGGACTGATGCTAGGCTGTATTGCCAATATCATTTTAGACCCGCTTTTGATTTTCGGAATTGGCTTCTTCCCGAAAATGGGAATGCGCGGAGCTGCCCTTGCCACCGGTATCGGACAGCTGCTGACTCTTATTTTTTATCTCTTTGCCTATTTTCTGCGCCCAATCAGTGTACGGATTAGTCGAAAATATCTTATCCGGGACAAACATCTTGATTTGAAATTATATGGTATCGGCATTCCTGCCATCTTAAATCTGGCTCTGCCGTCCTTACTGATCTCATTTTTAAACGGACTCCTTGCCGCATATGACCAGTGTTATGTGGTAGTCGTCGGAATCTATTACAAACTGCAGACCTTCCTCTACCTTCCTGCCAATGGAATTATCCAGGGGATGCGTCCGCTGGTGGGCTTCAATTACGGTGCCGGTGAAATCAAGCGTGTGAAGAAAATCTATCATCTTACCCTCTGTATGAACGGTGTCATTATGCTTCTTGGTATGATTATCTGCTTTACTGCATCACCTTACCTTATCGGAATGTTTACAGACAATGCCACCACAATTTCCGTGGGAAGCAATGCCCTTCGGATTATCTGCTGTGGTTTCCTGATTTCCACCGTATCCATTACTGCCTCCGGTGCTTTGGAAGGGCTTTCAAAGGGCGGACAGTCCTTAATTATTTCACTGCTCCGTTATATCCTTTTTATCATTCCGCTTGCATTTGTTCTCTGTAAAGCCTTTGGTCCACAGTGCGTATTCCATGCTTTCTGGATTACGGAAATTCTCACTGCCGCAATTGCAGCCCTGCTGATGAAATCAAGCCTCCGGCTTCCGGGCACACAGGCATAAAATACATTAGAGAAAGCTGCCAGCAAAATTTTGCTGACAGCTTTCTCTATGCTATTTCTTATTCATATATAATTGTTACGCCGGAAAAGGATGCATCCAGATAAATCGTTGCCTGTGGCTGCTGCATCATCGCATTATCAAAATACACTTTCATGCTATCAAAGCCTATGGACAAAAGCAGTGCTGCGCCAAGTATCGGCCATGGTGTATGTCACTCATTATACACAAACACATTTTTCTGTAAATGCCTTTGGAATAAGTGGTAAGAAATACGAACCAAGTGGTAATTATTTCCGTTCTTTTTCTTCTTTCAGACGCTTCTCAATTGCTTCTACCACCGTACGAAGCACTTTAATTCTGGCATAATACTTGCAGTCTGCCTCTACTAAAATCCATGGTGCATAAGTGGTAGAGGTACGAATCAGCATTTCATCCACTGCCTTTTCGTAAGCATCCCATTTCTCACGGTTGCGCCAGTCCTCATCGGTAATCTTCCACTGCTTTGCCGGGTTTTCCATACGCTCCTTAAAACGACGCTCCTGCTCATCCTTATCAATGTGCATCCAGAATTTTAAAACAATGGTTCCATGATGCGCCAGCTGCTCTTCCATTTCGTTCATCTCATGGTAAGCACGCTTCCATTCCTCTTCCTGACAGAAGCCTTCGATTCTCTCAACCATAACGCGGCCATACCAGGAACGGTCAAATATTGCCACATGACCATCCTTTGGAAACTGTTTCCAGAAACGCCACAGATAATGATGTGTTTTTTCTGCATCATTGGGTGCTGCCACCGGATTTACCTGATACCCCCTTGGATCCAATGCCTGGGTCAGCCGTTTGATGGCTCCGCCTTTTCCACCGGCATCCCAGCCTTCAAATGCCAGCACCACCGGAATCCGGTATTTATAAAGTTCATTATGAAGCTCGGAAAGTCTTGCCTGAAGACGTGCAAGTTCTTTTTTGTACTCCTCTTTTTCCATCTTCTTTGAAAGGTCAACTCCAGCCAGTACGGAGCTCTTAAGTACCTGCTCCTTTTGTGATGCGGCTCCTGCTTCCTGCAAAGTATCCTTTTCCTGTTTTATTTCCTGCGCCTTTGTTTTCTCCTGCTCCCTCTTCTCCTGTTCGGCTTTCTTATCTGCGATTGCCTGCTCCAACACAGAAACTACGATTTCCGTCATCTTTGCTGCTGCATATTCCCGGTCGGTACATTCTAAAATATGCCACGGTGCATATTCAGAATCCGTCTTTTCCAGCATTTCTTCATTCATGGCAAGATATTCTTCATAATGCTTATTTCTCGCCAAATCGTCCTTTGTTACCCGCCATGCAGTCTTCTTATCTTCCAGAAGCTTATCAAAACGCTTCTTCTGCTCCTTCTTTGACACATCTGCAAACAATTTGATAATTACCATACCATCATCCGTTAATTGTTTTTCAAAGGAACAGATTTCTCCAAATGCATAATCAAGCTGCTCCTTTGTGGTCACACCGTCAAAGCGGTCCACCAACACTCTCCGGTACCAGCTTCTGTCAAAAATTGCAATTCTTCCCTGGGATGGAATCTTCGTCCAGAAACGCCACAGGAACGGATGCATTTTCTCTTCCTTGGTCTCCACTGCAGTAGCATAAACGGAAAATCCCCTCGGGTCTAAAGGCTCAATGATTTTATTAATCAATGTTCCTTTTCCTGCTGCACCAAATCCCTCAAATACAATCATGACTGGAATCTTCTGTTCCTTACAGGCTCTCTGCAGATAGGATAACTTTGGCTGCAAATCGTCCATCCACTCCTTATATTCCTTTTTCCCCATCTTCCGGTTTAAATCTACCTTCTCTAACATCGCATGTCCTCCTTTGCTTATAACTCCATAATACGTTGCATTTTTATATATAAAAATAGTATAATATTTTTCTTGAAGAATATCCAGTCTAATGGGTATAATGAAACAAATATGTGATTGCGAAAAGAAATTATTATTTCAAAAGGCTGTATTTGAAGTACCGGTGGCTTTGACATGAAATACCGCAGTTCTAAGCTGCATATTTTTCTTTTTGTGATAGAAAGCAGTCTTTCCAATGTTTGACAAGATGCCGGTACTGTCCGCCGGAGTACGGATGCCTTTTAATGGCTGTTAGGGGCACTTGGAATTTCGTCCGGCACCCGGCAACGCTGGCACAGGGACGTGCCAGCGAGGCACATATGAACATGGATGTGAATTTGTGCCGATTGCCGGACCTTACAAAATATGCCTCGAAATTCTTAGTGCCCCTTGCAGTTATTATGTGGCATCCGCACCCGGCGGACAGTGACGGCATCCGGTCAAAGCAACGGAAAGACAGTTTACCATCAAGAAAAATATGCAGCTAAGAATTGCTGGCATTTCACTTCACATAAGCCACCAATTCTTCGAATACAGATCTTTTTCAAATAAAACACCGCTTTTTCGCAATCACCGATATGTATCAATAAAAAGGAGACTCACTATGAAATTTATTTCCTGGAATGTAAATGGCTTACGTGCCTGTGTCAATAAAGGATTTTTAGATTTCTTCCATGAAATCAATGCAGATGCATTCTGTATTCAGGAGACTAAACTGCAGGAAGGACAGATTGACCTTTCCCTTCCGGGCTATTACCAGTACTGGAATTATGCGAAGAAAAAAGGCTATTCCGGCACTGCCATCTTTACCAAAAAGGAACCTCTTTCTGTAAGCTATGGCATTGGCATCCCGGAGCATGATGAAGAAGGACGTGTTATCACATTAGAATATGAAAACTACTATCTCATCACCTGCTACACACCAAACTCCCAGAGCGAACTGGCAAGGCTTTCCTACCGTATGGAATGGGAAGATGCTTTTTTACAGTATTTAAAGGGATTAGAAGAAAAGAAACCGGTTATTTTCTGCGGTGACCTGAATGTTGCCCACAAAGAAATTGATTTGAAGAATCCGAAAACCAACCGTAAAAATGCCGGATTTACAGATGAAGAACGGGAAAAATTCTCTGTTCTTTTAGAGAATGGTTTTATCGATACCTTCCGTTATTTCTACCCGGAACAGGAAGGCATCTACTCCTGGTGGTCCTACCGTTTCCACGCAAGAGAAAAGAATGCCGGATGGCGTATTGATTATTTTCTGGTTTCCCAGTCCTTAAAAGAGAAGTTAAAGGGAGCTGCCATTCATACGGAAGTTCCTGGTTCCGACCATTGTCCGGTAGAACTGGAGATAGACTGCTAAACTTAAAATGGGTAAAAAGCTTTCCTTCCATCAGCTTTTTACTCATTCTTTTATTTCTACAGATACTTCTTTTCAAAGTCCTCTGCACGCATTGGCTTACCATAATAATAACCCTGAATATACTGCACCTTCATGCTGCGGAGCTTCTCCACCTGTTCCGTTTCCTCTACCCCCTCTACACAAATCCGTACTCCGATGGTCTCTGCCAGTTCTGATACCATCTTTACAAAGGCCTCTGAATACTCATCTTTTCCAATGTCAATGATAAAGCAGCGGTCTATCTTGATAATGTCAATCGGCAGCTCACGGATATGGTTCAAGGAAGAATAGCCTGTTCCAAAATCGTCCAGTGCAACCTTTACGCCAAGGCTCTTGATATCCGAAAGAATCTTCTTCATACGCTTCATATCGTTAATTGCAAGGCTCTCTGTTACTTCAAGGGTAAGGTTTGCCGGATCCATCTTTGTCTCTTCCAACACTTCCCTGACTTTTTCTTTCATATCATTCTGCAATAGCTGTACCACCGAAAGATTTACATTGACATGATACTCCGGATGTCCCATGTCATTCCAGTATTTACAACGGCGGCAGGCTTCTTTCAATACAAAGCTTCCGATTGGATTGATAAGTCCTAAATATTCTGCCAGTGGAATAAATTCAGACGGGGAAATCATCCCCATTGCCTCAGAATTCCAGCGGATAAGTGCCTCGGCTCCACTACATGGGTCTCCCGGTCTGGAAATATCCACAATCGGCTGATAATACACCTCAAATTCCTGGCAGGAATTTGTAGTGGCATAACGCATATTCTTCTCTAAATCAAGCCGCTTAAAGGATGTCGCTTCTACATTTTCATCATAGAATTCTATACGGTTTTTACCACCCTTTTTGGCTTCGTATAAAGCAATATCTGCTTTTTTGATTAATTCCTGTACATTGTCTCCGTCATCTGGGAAACATACCACCCCCATACTCATGGTACAGTAGTAATCTCCACCTTTTAAGAACCATGGCTTGGAGAAAATATTCCTAATCTCTGTTAAAATCTCATCCAGACGCTGATATTTTTCCTGATTAACAATGATGATAAATTCATCACCACCCATGCGGTAGCAGGTAGATTCCAGTCCGGTCACTCCCCGCAGGCTTCTTGAAATCGTCTGCAGCAGAATATCCCCATACTGATGTCCCAGACCATCATTAATATGCTTAAAGTCATCCAGGTCAATATAGCAGAGTGCTCCCTTGCCACCCTGTTCCCTGGCTCTCTGGATATAGATTTCCACATCATGCTCACAACGCATTCTGTTATAAAGTCCCGTCAGGAAATCATTATTCGCCTGGCGTTCAATCTTCTGCTGATAAAGCTTTTTATCCGTCACATCATAAACCGTCAGCAGCATAACCATTCTGCCATCCACCCAGTTAATCTGGGTATGATAAATGTCAAAATACCGGTTATCCTCTTTGGAATAATATTCTACAAAATTGCCGTTTCCATAACGCTTATTACCGGAACGGAAAATCTCATCCTGCTGCTTTTCAAACCGGTCATCTGCAAATAACCTGTGAAACTGCTGGTTCGTATAAAGAATCTTCTCCGAAAGCATATCCCTTACACAGATTCCACAGCCTACATTTTCAAGGATTGCCTCTAAGGATGCATAAGAACTTGCCAGCGAATTCTTTGTAATCCGCTTAATCAAAATACTCTGCACAATCTGTTTTACTTCATTTAAAAATTTAATATCGGAAACATCCCAGATACGGCGTTTCCGCAGTTCAAAGAAGCATAAATACATGGCAGCTTCCCCGTTAATCTCTACCGGCAGGCTGATTGCCGCCTGAATATTCCATTTTTCAAAAAACTGTGCAAATGCGGGCGGCAGTAAGGAATCTGCTGAAATCATATAAGGCTTGCCATTGGTAAAAGGAAATTCTGATGTGGAAATGCCCTGGCATTTTGCAATCAATGCATCCTCTTCCTCCAGACAGCATTCACTTATCATATCCGCAGTCTCGCCATCCCGGTTAATACGGAGCAATGCTGCATTACTGATTTTCAGATAATTGCATACATCTGTCAGAATTTCGTCTGCAATTTTGGAAAAGCCATTTTCACTCTCCAGCATTTTCACGATAGAAGTCATGACCTCTGTACGCTGTAATTCTGTCTTAATCTGCTCCTGGCTTTCCCTGTTTTTGGCAAATGCTTCCTGTGCCAGAAGCTCATCCAACTTTGTAGCAAAATACTGTTTGGATATATAGGTTAAAAAATCAAGTGAATTGTAATACTGCTTTGTCGTAGTCTTCTGGATATTCTCCGGAATCTCCTGTTCTGGTGCGGCTATATCAGAAAGCACACCAATGACAATCCAGATTGCTGCAATCTTACCGCCTACACGGATTGCAACACCGTTCATTTTCAAATAATCCTCTTCCAATGGTTCTTCCACTACATCTTCCATCTCAGAGGTAATCAGTCTGTTCAGCAGCACAATATGGCGTGCCATACCGACTTTTTCATGAATATAATTCAGTTCTTCCTTGGAACCATATGCCTTGGTCACAACCCCCTGCATCTGGCTTAAGCATACACAATATAAATTATTACAGGCACAGAAACGGTCCTGTAATCCCTGAAGCACTCTTCCGTCAAGTAATTCCGCTCCAAACATTAACTCATTATTCCCCTGCATGTCCAACTTCTGCTTCATTTTTGTTACCCCTTTTTACCGACTATAAATAAATAAAAACCTTCTTTTTCCCGTATACAGAACTCGTCTAATAGACGATATTCCATATGTCTCCGCAGCTGTTTCTTTACAAAGCCGCCCTCATTGGAATATAAAATCATATGACCACCATTTTTCAGGAATTTTCCTGCACAATCAAAGAACTGACTGTAAAAGGCATCCTGTTCTTCTCTTGTTTTCTTCCCTCTCAATGGCATATTGGAAATGATTTCATCAAAAAGGTATTTATGTGTAAAATCAAAAAAATCACGATTAATATAATTAATCTGCCTTCCTGCCGCTTTGGCATTCTCTCTTGCCTTTATCACAGCCTCTCCAAAAATATCCAGTCCGTACATATCTCCCGCCGGCACCAGAAGGTCACGTTCTATTAACATGGTACCAACTCCGCAGCACGGATCTAATACCTGTGCACCCTTTTTCAGATAAGGTTCTGCCAGCTTCATAAATAATGCTGCATTTGCCGGATGAATGGATGCTGCAACTGCTTCCTTCCGGTAAGAAAATCTCCGCATTGGAATCGTAAATAATTTACAGGATGGATATAATGTGCCATCCGTATTCTTCGTAAGCCGCAATTCTATTTCATAGCCATCTACCGTATTTAACAGCTGATGTCCGGTTAAATCTTCTAATGTTGCTGCCGCTTTCCGGATAAAGCTGCCTTTTTCTTCCGGTGCAATGCCCCTTACTTCCATGCGGAAGCGAAATGGTGGATTGCCCTCATGCAGCCTGTTTAATAACTCCATAAGATTTGATTTTGCATATGCCTCTGCTACCGCTTCCGGTTCTGCAGCAATCCGGTGTCCCCCGGACAATAGCAACAGCATCTCCCGGAAAGTACGAATCTTTATCACATCCCTGAGATGTGTTGTCTTTACTTTTACACCTGCCGGAACCAGCACCGGGCGATCTTTTTTTATCTGTTCTGCCGTAATCTCACGATATGCAGGATTGGTTGTCAGAAGCACTTCTACCTCTTCTTCATATCCAGTAAAACGATGCTTCTTATTCTGGTTCAACCCACCTAACAATTTATCCAGAGCATGCAGTTCTTCCGTTCTGTGCTTCTTTTCGCTTTCTGCCGGAACTTCTGTTAACAATTCCTTGTAACGCTTCCCGAATGCGTCCTGATAAGACTCTATATCAAGTCCATTCATTGCAGTAAGATAAGAACTTTTCACAAAGCGTGTATTCTCCCTCTGGTATGCCTCAAACAGTGCTTTTGCCGCCCCTGATTCATTTGTCTCACCCAGAATAAGTGCTGCATTTTTCCGGATTTTAGCATCTTCGGAACTCAAAAAAGCATACAAAACCGGATGCGTTGCATGGTATTCTTTCCATTCCTTCAATGCATCCTGATTTTTTATGCTTTTCTTTAATTCTATCAGATTTTCACGTATATTCGTCTCTTCGGTCAGTGCCTTACAAATCTCTTCTAACATGTTTTTCCTTCTTACAACCAGTGGACTTTTCGTCTCTCCACTATCAATGATTTAATATTACTTGAAATCAGAAGATTTGGCAAGACTTACTCCTTGTCATTTTTTAGATTTTCCGGGGCAACTCCATTCTTTTCTATATAATCTGCCACATCCACCTTAAACTGCTTCCAGGCATCCTCGTGTTCCACATAATATTTCGGACAGTTTTTTCCGGTTACGTCATAATGACGGATGACATCATCCATGGTCAGATCATATCTGCCACAAAGCCATGCCACCAGATGCACTAATGTCTGGTAGGTGGCATCGTTGAATCTTCCGGTATCGTCCGGGATACAGCATTCGATGGAAATAGTATCACTGTTCCTGTCATTGGATGCATAGGAAATCTCTTTGCATGGGATGCATTGAATCAGTTCACCATCCAGTCCGATGACAAAATGACTGCTGGCATGTGTTTCATGGCTGTCCTTTAAGCCTTCAAAATAATCACGGTTCTGCTGCGCTGTGGTTCCCGGATTTGCAGTATAATGCACCACAATGCCATTTACCTGATCAATTGCAAGTCCCGGTCTGGAATAATCATTTATCGTAAGAAGCTGCACATCATAATCCGGCGGATTTTCTACCACTTTGGTAATGGCTGCCGGCACATCTGCTGCTGCCAAATGTTTTCCCCTTATCCATCGGAGCAATTTCCCACCTAATACAAATATGAAAATTACTACAAGAGCAATTCCTAAAAGCAGCAGCATTCTCTGAATCCGCACCTGCTGCTGTCTTCTTCTGCGCCGGTATTCTGCTGCTGTATGTGGTTTCTCATATGTATATTTTTTTCTTCCTGTTTTTCTCTTTCCTCTTCCGGTCTGTCTCATTTATTTTTATCTGCTCCTATATGCGTTATCTGTTATTTCATTCCTTATCATCATACACCAAATGTTCCTTACATTTTATTAACAAAAACTTAATTTTCTTTTATGGTAATTTTACACAATTTTTTCATATCTTTTTTGTTGACATTTACCAAAGGTAAGTATATAATACTAAACGAACAAAGAGGTTTGTTCAGATAATAAATTGCATAAGGAGGGATTTGTATGTTCTTAGAGCAGGATGCAGTGCTGGGTCTTTCCAGGTTCGTAGCAAAATACGAAGCATATGTAAGAGAGATGAAAGCACAGAAGAAAGAACCTGTTACCATGTTAGCTTATCTGGTAGAAATGGTTCAGTAGACCAGTTGACCAAACGGCGCTTCATAGCCGCCGCTTTCCGTCACTGGTCTTTTTTTTTGTTCTTTTTTTCTCACTCTTTTGGAAATAACAAAACACAAATGGAATGCTGATGATTGCAGTCAGCCCATCTGACAACGCCTGCGCAATCTCCACTCCCGCCAGCCCGATCCATTCCGGTAGAAGGAAAATCAACGGAAGAAATACAATTCCCTGACGGCACGCTGATAGAAATGCCGCCTTCCCCTGCTGCCCGATTCCCTGAAACAGCATATTACTTAAAATTCCTATGGGAATCAGCGGAAAAATCAGGCACTGGCTTCGAAAAGTAAAAATGCCGATTTGTGCTGCCATATCTTCTTTTAAAAAGAAGCTCATGATTATCGGAGCGAAAAGGAATCCTGCCAGACCGATTCCTGCCGCCGCTATGATGCTGCTCCATAAAGTAAAAATAAATGCCTGCTTTAACTTTTTTTTATTTTCAGCTCCAAACTGATACCCTGCCACCGGCTGAAAACCCTGACCATATCCGATAAAAAGGCTGAAAAATACCATAAATAACCGTCCGTCTACAGACATTGCTGCTACTGCCGCATCTCCATATCCTACCGCCTGCCGGTTTAACAATACGGCTGCCACGCTGGCAAATCCCTGCCTGCAAAGCGACGGCAGACCATTTTTTATAATGCTACCATAGTCCTTTATTTTGAAAAAATTTTTACTTTGTTTCTTTCCATTCAGTTTCATTCTGCCATGCCAGAAACAGCCTCCCAGTACCATCGCTGCCACTGTCTGTCCGATAAATGCCGCTAATGCGGCTCCTTTTACTCCAAGATTTAAGACAAACAGAAACACCGGTGTCAGTATAATATCAAGAATTCCACCGGTTACCATTCCTGCCATGGATGCTTTCGCCCTGCCTTGCGCCCGAAGAAGCGTACCAAGTACCAGTGTCTCTATGGTAAAGGGTGCCGACAGCAATACAAAGAGGGCATATTCCCTTGCATATGGAAGCAGCTCTGTTGTTGCACCGGAAAGCTTCAGCAAAGGTGTCAAAAAAATCAGACCTGCCCCCAGACTTATAAGTCCAAGCAGCAGCCCTGACATAATTGCCGAATTTGCAATCTGCTCTGCCTGCTCTTTTTCTTTCTTTCCAAGGAGCCTTGAAACAAGGCTTCCCGCTCCCATGCCAACAGTATAGCCCACTGCCTGTATCCATGCCACCAGTGCAAATGTAATTCCGACCGCTCCGGTTGCCCTGCTGCCAAGTCTTGTTACAAAGAAGGTATCCACGATACTGTAAGCAGAAATTACCAGCATACTAAGTACCGTAGGTACCGCCAGTGACAAAATCACACGATGCACCGGTTCTGTTTCCATCCTCTGTTCCAGGCTCTTATTCTCCATGAGTGCCCTCACTGTCTGATGGAACATATTTATATCCGACTCCGTGCACCGTTATGATATAACGCGGCCGTCTGGGATTCTTTTCAATTTTCTTCCGGATACTCTTAATATAGGAATCTATGGTTCTGTCATAGCCATCAAAGGCATCCTCTAACGCATAAGTAATCAACTGGTTTCTGCTATATACCCGGTGGGGAGATTTCACCATGGTATATAAAATTTTATATTCATTAGGTGTCAGATGAATCTTTTTCCTGCCTCTTCTGATACAATGATTGTCTACTTCTAAGATGCAGGCCGTTCCAATTTCAATCTGACTTCCTGCCCGCCTGTCTTCTTCGTATACAATGCGGTAGCCCTCTTCTAAAAGCTGCTGGCAGAGTTCCTGGGGCATCCTTCCTTCTGACTCCTGAATGATAATGGTTCCCTTTGTTCCCATATATCTTCTATCCTTCCTGCTACAATCTTTTCTACTAATTTATACTCTTTTCTATTGTAGTCAGTATCTCCACGGATAAAAATTTTTATTCTCTTTATACAATTCTTCGGATAGAAAGAATCGTCCGGTAGCCTGCATTTGATACTTTAATTCCGGTCTTTGCTGAGCTTGCATGCACAATCTGTCCGTTTCCGATATAGATTCCGATATGACCGGAATACCAGATTAAATCTCCCGGCTGTGCCTCTGCCAAAGATGCCACTGCGCTTCCGCAGGCTCCCTGCTCACCGGAGGTTCTTGGCAGATTAATTCCAAAATTCCTATATACACTCTGCACAAAGCCGGAACAATCCGCCCCATTTGTAAGACTGGTTCCACCATATACATATGGATTTCCTACAAACTGCAATCCATAATCTGCAATCTGCCTGCCTAAACCGGCATCAGACGCAGACGCCGCTGTTCCGCTGTTTCCGGATGCAGCATTTCCAGATGTTGAAGCTTTAGATGTTGCATTCCCTGCTGTTGTATGATTGGTGCTCTGCTTCGCTGCTGCCTTCTTTTGTGCTGCTGCCTGCTGCTCTGCCGCTTTTCTTCTGGCTTCTGCTTCCTGTGCCGCTCTTCTTGCGGCTTCTTCTCTTGCTAACCGTTCTGCTTCTTCCTGAACAGATTCTGCATGGGGATATTCCGTATAGGTTTCTACATAATCTGCCGCTACATAGCCCTCCCCTTCCTCTGCATCAACTTTTAACCAGCCATCCAGTGTCTCTGTTACCGTTAGTATATCGCCTCCCGGTACCAGTCCTAATACGGCAGCCTCCGTGGATGCTTCCGTACGCACTTTTAAAGTTGTTGTAGTTACCCGGGCAAGCTGTGTGCCAATTTCTTCCGCAAGTGCTCTTGCTTCTTCTCCCACACAGACATATTCTGCACTGACATATCCGCTGACTGAACCGGAAGTAATATAATACCAGCCCTCTTCTGCCGCCTCTATCACACCTACCGTATTACGGTAAAGTTTTCCAAGCACTTCTCCTTCTGTAGACGGTTCTTTTCGAATATTCACATAATTCGGTGCGATTGCAACCGCAAGTTCCGGCTGGTCTGCTGCCGGCATTTCCTCTTCTGCATTTCCAAGTGAAAGTTCTGCCACACCATTTATTTCTGCTTCGCCTGCTGCTTCACCTTCTGCCAGTTCACCAGCTCCTGTCTGTATCTGCTGCAGTGCATACTGCTCAGATAAAATGCGCTGCTCATTCAGTGCCCGGATTACGCCTGCACCGGATGCAGCTGGTGTCTCCATGGCATTGACATTGGTCCATAATGAAGTTGTGGTTGTCAGGATTGCGGCTGCAAGCCATAATTTTTTTACTGTTTTGTATTTCATATCTGTCTCCTTACCTATGTAATCATCAGGTATTGTGGAAGAAATATTTTATTTATTTTTGCTAAGTTGCAAAATAGCCGGGCAGGCCGGCAAGTACTAAGGCTGTATCATAACTGCAAGGGGCACTAAGAATTTCGGATTGTATTCTTTTTATCCGGCAACCGACGCAAATTCACATCCATGTTCATCTGCGCCTCGCCGGTACTTCCATGTACCGGCGTTGCCTGTTCCCATACGAAATTCCAAGTGCCCCTAACAGCCATGAAAATGCCTTCGCACTTTGCCGGACTGTCTGGCTATTGTTCATTTTCTAAAATAAATTCAAATAATTTCTCTTCTCGCAATTTCCTATGTAATCATTCGCAAGTTGTTACGAACTTGTTACATCTTATTACATAGATATGGAGATAGTGTGGAGATGGAAGGATTACCTTCGTCAAATACAATTTAGTCAAGTACGATTGACTAAATCATACTTGACTAATTTTCATCACACGGAAATACAATTCCGGCATCCGCTCTTGCCCGGGTCAGTATCCGGCTGACCGCAAGGCTGTGGTCGAGCATTTCGTAGCAGGTTGCAGTGTCCTTTGATGCTATCTCATTTACAAAGGAAACAAACTCTGCATACATCCGGTGTGCATCTCCATTTCCATCATAGGATACCTCTCTTCCATCCCGGTAATGGATGGTCACTGCGCCGCAGACATTACACGGGCTGTTCTGGGCAATGTAGCCTTCGCTTCCTTCAATGCGATATTCCGGCTGTCCCTGACAGTCCTTTGCGCCTATTGCAACTGCCTGAAAGCCGGGATAAGATAAAATTGCAACACCGCTGGTGTCAATTCCTTTTTCCATGTTTGCGGTATAATGCACAGACTGCGGTTCTCCAAACAAGCCTTCTAAATACTGGATATTATATAAGTTTAAATCCATCAAAGCTCCACCTGCCTGCTTTGCATCAAAAACAGGAATGTTTTCTCCATTCTGGAAACGGTCATATTTTCTGGAATACTGGCTGAAATTGCAGACTGCCATTTTAATTTTGCCAATCGTCGGTAACTGCTCTTTGATAAACTGATAGTTCGACT
Organism: Roseburia amylophila; assembly: GCF_025567465.1. Classification (NCBI taxonomy): domain Bacteria; kingdom Bacillati; phylum Bacillota; class Clostridia; order Lachnospirales; family Lachnospiraceae; genus Roseburia; species Roseburia amylophila. The sequence goes on along the minus strand of NZ_JAOQKI010000005.1, from coordinate 39,846 downwards.
GATACCGTGTGGTAATAGCTTCAAATAAAAATACTCCCTGCTTCTTTGCAAGGGCACAAAGCTCCTCTGCCTGTCTTTCATTGGCTGTCATGGGTTTTTCTACAATAACATGTTTTCCACGAAGAACTGCTTCTTTTGCCATTTCAAAATGTAAAAGATTTGGCACAGCAATATAGACAGTATCAATTTCCGAATCCAGAAGCTTTTCATAATCACTTACAGCAAGCTGCATCTGATACTGTTCTTTTAATTTTTCTGCTTTTGCTTCACTGCGCTTTGTTCCACAAATTCCATAGCAGGAAAGCCCTTTTACCTGCTGCAATACCGGAAGTACTTCTTCTACGATAGTTCCTGTTCCTACGATTCCAAGCTTCATTTCTTTTCTTCCTTTCCACGGATATACGGGTCTCTGTAATAAGATATGACAAGCTGTATACACATCAGGCACCAGATAACCGGCTCACAGATAATTACACCAAAATATTTCAAGATTGGGATAAACAATAGAACAAATGCAATTTTTCCTACCATCTCTATCATGCTTGAAACCAGTGGCACTACCTTTTTACCAAGTCCCTGTAACACATTTCGAAGTACCAGCAGAATTCCAAGAACCGAATAAAACGGTGTATTCCAGCGGATATATCTGACACCATTTTCAAGAACTACACTTTCGGATGAGCCGGAGAGCAATGCAATCAGGGAAGGTGCGGCAAATGCAACCATAACGGTAATAAATACTGCCCAGCCAACAGATAGTATCATGGCATACCGTACTACCTTAAGGATACGGTCACGCTGGTTTGCTCCCCGGTTCTGGGATACAAAGGTTGCTGTTGCCATTGCCAGTGGCATTAATGGCAACGAACAAAAACTGTTTAATTTTCGTGCTGCTGTATGTCCCGCAATAATCAGATAACCCAGCTGATTGATAGCATATTGCAGGATTACTGTTCCTGTAGATACAATAGCTAACATAAAGCCCATGGAAAGCCCCTGGCCTGTCAGTTCCCGGTAAAGTGGTCCATCTACTTTAAAATGTTCCCGTGCCGGTATTAAAATCTTACATTTTCTCATAATATAAATGGCACATAATACTGCAGAAATTCCCTGTGCTACCACCGTTGCCACTGCTGCACCGCGGATTCCCATCTGAAACTGTGTAATAAAAAGAACATCCAGTACAATATTGATAACGGACGAAATAATCAAAAATGCCAGCGGCATGAAACTGTTTCCAATTGAACGAAGCAATCCGGACAACAGATTATATGCAAACATTACTCCAACACAGATTGTTACAATATAAATATAAGAATAGGATTCCTCTATGATTTCTGATGGTGTATGTAACAAGACCAGAAGCGGACGAAGTCCAATCTGTGCAATCAGCATTACACCAACCGTCACCGCTGCTCCAATTACCAAAGAGCCTGCAACTGCACGCTTTAACAAGTCTTTATCTCCTACACCAAAGCTTCTTGCCACTACCATGCTAAGTCCATTTCCAAACCCCAGTGCAAATCCTACCAGCAGTTCATAAACCGCTGCACATGCACCGATTGCTGCCAGCGATTCATCACCCAGAAAATGGCCTACTATCATGGTATCTGCCGCATTATAGAGCTGCTGAAATAAATTGGAAATAATAAGTGGAATTGCAAATAAAATCAAAGATTTTAAAATATTACCCTCTAATAAATCTGTTTTTGTATGCATCCTTTTAACCTCATCCTTTTCATATCCTTATTTCAACTCCTGCAATACATCATCATATACCTTCTGAAAAGGAAGTCCTCTCTCTCTGCATACCTCCCGGATGGATTCATACTCCGGAGTAATACGCACTTCTCCTTCACCCTCACATATTTTAACCGCCACCTCACCGTAGGAGGTCTGCCGCTTTTCTGTCCTTCTTGGCAGAATCGTCCGCACCATTTCTACATAGCGGATTCCAATGGTTGTTGTCTCACGAAATATAATTGCTTCTAATTTTTCCCGGTCTTCTTTCTTGCAGATTACTGTCAACTGATATGCCGGGCGGTTTTTCTTCATATAGACCGGTATATAATGGACATCTCTTGCGCCATTTTCCAGTAAAAGCTCCATGGCATAGCCCAGTGCTTCCCCGGTACAGTCATCGATATTACATTCCAGTTTTAAAATAGAATCACTTTCATAGACCGGTTCTTCTGTTTCCAGCAACAATGCCCGGAGCAGTCCCGGCCGCTTATAGTCCCGCTTTCCGGCGCCCAGTCCGTTTCCCACAATCCGGTAACATTCCGGCAGCTCTTTTGACGTACAGATAGCCGCTGCAATTGCAGCACCTGTCGGAGTCACATATTCTCCCGGTTCACCGATTTTTCCAAGCGGAATTCCATATTCCATCACAATGTTAGTCACTGCCGGAACCGGAACCGGCAGGATTCCATGCTGGCAGCGCACCGTTCCTTCCCCTTCCCACAGAGCAGGAATAATGACCTCATCTACTCCAAGATTATCAACACAAGCTGCCGCTGCAATAATATCTACGATTGAATCCAAGGCTCCCACCTCATGAAAATGTACTTCTTCCACCGAAACACCATGGGCTTTTGCTTCCGCTTCTGCTAAAATCCTGAATATTTTCTTAGCAAGTGCCCTGGCACTATCAAGCATATTCGTGCCATCGATTATGGAATAAATTTCCGTCAGACCGCGGTGTTCGTGATGATGATGTTCCCCATGGGTGTATGATTCTTCCGAATGGGAATGCTCTCCATAGGTATGTGATTCTTCCGAATGGAAATGCCCTCCATGTGCGTGCGATTCTTCCTTCCCATATAAATACTTCATATCATGATCATGATTCTCATGGGCGGCATCTAAGATGACCTTAAAATCACATGCCGACAGAGCCGCCTTTTGTACTCTGCTGATTGCAATCCCAAAGCCGGATACCGGAATGCTCCTTAAAACAGTTTCTAAGACTTCTCTGTCTGCTCCTGCATCCAGTAAAGCTGCCACTACCATATCACCACTGATTCCAGTATGGCAGTCCAGATATAAACTACGCTTCTTCATCATGTACCCCCAGTCTGTTTATCTGTGTTGCAAGATAGCCTGCACCATAACCATTATCAATATTTACCACTGCAACACCATTGGCACAGGAATTAATCATGGTAAGCAATGCAGAAATGCCTCCCATATTCGCTCCATAGCCTACGGAGGTTGGTACACCGATTACCGGCCTGCTTACCAGTCCGCCTAAAACACTTGCCAGTGCTCCTTCCATGCCAGCCACTGCAACAACACAGTTGGCTTTCTGGATTACCTCAAGCCGTGAAAGGAGACGGTGAATTCCACTGACTCCCACATCATAAATACGTTCCACATTGGCTCCGAAAAACTCTGCCGTCTGCGCAGCCTCTTCTGCCACTGCAATATCTGCCGTTCCAGCCGTACATACCGCTATCAGTCCACTGCGTTTTTTATCTTTTTTTTCAATTTTTAATATATGAGAAACAGGGTCATAGGTAACCTGCGGTAATTCCTTGTGCAACAGCTCATACTGTGCCAAAGACGCCCTGGTTCCCATGACCTCGCCTTCATCCTTGTATATTCTATGAAAGATTTCAAGAAGAAACTCATCCCGTTTTCCCTGACAGAATACCACTTCTGCAAAACCGGAACGCATTTTCCGATGGCTGTCTATCTTTGCATAGCCCATCTCTTCAAACGGTTCCCTTTTAAAAAACTGCTCCGCTTCTTCTACGGTCATCTTTCCGCTTTTCACCTGTTCTAATACTTCATGCGCTTCCATTCTGACATCCTTCCAATCTTTTCCCCCTGCCGGACTTTCGTCTCGACTCCTTTATTGGAATTATACACAATATCTGCGTCCAGTTCTACCCTGTCTTTTTCCAGGCACAAAATTACCGTAGAACCGCCAAATTCAAATTTACCTTTTTCTTCTCCACGGTGCACCGGGCAGTTTTCTTTCTCATTACAGATTCTGCCTACCATAAGTGCGCCCACTTCCATCATTAAAATATTGCCAAAATGCTGACTTTTCAGCACAGAAAATTCTCTGGTATTTTCCTTATAAATCGGATATATTTCTCCCGCCAGCGGATTTACCGTATGAAAAACACCCGGAATCCTATAGATGTACCCCATTCTGCCATCATCCACAAAGCTGTAATGATGATAATCATCTACCGTCAGACGGAAAATACAAAGGGTTCCGCCCTCATAATGACGGGCGATTTTCCTGCTGCGGAAAAGACTCTCCATGGTATATTCCGTATCCTTGACGCGGACTTTTCCCTCTGCTGTAATGGGATATATGCTGAGCCTGCTGTCGCAGGGTGCACAGAAATTCTCCTTAACACTGTCAAATTTCCGGTGTCCCGGCTTGACTTTCCTGGTGAAAAAATCATTATAGGAACGGTATTCCCGTTCCTCATAATCTGTCATATCTATATGATTCTTTTTTATAAATGGTGCAATTGCAGCCTTTGATACCGGCTGGTTCAAAAGGAATCCACCTGCTTTGGAAACAAAAGGTTTCACTAAAATTCCAAGTAAAATTCTTCCGGCAGCAGTCTCATACAATGCCTTTAACACTCTGCCCTGTGCTGCATTCTCACCAATTTCATTTCCCTTCCGGTCTACACAACGCATCTTCGTTTCCTCCTCATTTTTCCTCATCACAGGAAATGTTACACAATTTCTACCTCATCAGACGGTCTAAAATGGAATTCTCCAGTCCCGGAAAGCACAGTGAAATATGATATTTTGAGAATAAGAAGATTGCAATTACTGCACACGCCACAAGGATAACCAAAACTGCAAGAAATGCATTAGATGGCTTTCTCAATTTAAAATCTACAATGAATAATGTGCCAACTACTGCCAAAACAAAGAGTAGTAACACACTGAATTCACGCTCCGCAATTACAAAGTTCAGCATAAATGCCAGTGGAAGTACGATTGCCATCGTTGTAATCGGCAGTCCGTGATAATATTTATTGGCACCCTCTTCTACTCTCTGACGGTTGGTTTCCAACACATTGAAGAATCCGAGTCGAATCACGGAGCAGACACAATAATATGCCAGAACAATAGTTCCAAGAATACCTCTTACACCAAGCACATAACAGATTACTGCCGGGAACGCACCAAAGCAGACTACATCGCAAAGGGAATCAATCTGAACGCCAAATAATTTTTCATCATCAGTACGGTTCTTTTTGGTTCTTGCAATCTTTCCATCAAACATATCAAATAATCCGGATAATGCCAGACAGATAATCGCTGTTCTGTAATGTCCTCCAATTGCCTGAGTAATTCCAAAAACAGAACACATCAGACTAATATATGTAAGTACTACTGTATAATCATAAAAACCTATCATTTTCCTTCTACCTTTCTTCTCTCTTCTGTTTACGCGGTCTTCCTATCGTAAAATGTGCTACGGCTGTCATAACTGCGCTTAAAATCAATTCTGTGTAATAACTGAGTCCCCTGCTTACCACCATCGCCGGCAATGTCAGTGTGCCGCAGATTGGTGCAAAAATAGATAAAAACAGTGATTCACTGATTCCCATTCCTCCCGGTAACGGAAGCATATCCACCGCAACGGAAATCATTCCCTGTAATACAACAATGGTTACCATCCCTGTTCCATCGATTCCGAAGGAACGGCAGGTCAGATATGTTACAAAAAAGAGTAACAGTCTTTGTACTACGGTAATCAAAAATACATTGGTTACGACCAATTTATGGGTACGGAAATATCCTGCCACATCCTGATACTGCTTCATGGCATTCGCCATTTTTTCCCGGTAATACTCAGTACGTTTCATCAGATGAATTTTACCAAGCCCTCTTATGATGGCATCCATCATATTAGCTGCCAGTGTCGGATGGAAAACCAGAAACATCATAAATGCCACACAAAAGACATTTAATAAAAGTCCCAGATAACACCATCCCAGCACAGGTTCAAGATAATGCATAAGCTGTGCCGGACGAATGATTACAACCAATGTGCCGAGTACCACAAGTACCAGCTTATAGGTAATGGTTACAATCATTAAAACCAGTGTCGATACCGGTATGGACAGCTTATCCTTTTTCATATAATAAATCTGTGCCGGCTGTCCTCCGGTTGCCGATGGTGTAATACAGCTGAAAAAGAATCCAACAAAGGAATACAGGAAACAATGCATAAGTTTTATCTTCTGCCGGATGCTTCGCATCATATAATATATGATAACAGATTCACTGCAGATAAAGAATACCACGCAGACCACCGCAACAAGCCAGTACCGGTAATCCGTATTCCGGATATACCCGAACAATTCACCTAAATCCTGTCCATGAAAGATTGCATATATGGTAATTGCAAATACGGTAATAAGAAAAACTGCATTCAGTATTCCTTTTTTCTTACTCATCATAATGCTTCACCCCGAATATCTTTCTTCCGATTTTATCAAAAACTTTCATTACCGGACGGTATATTCCGGTATGCTTTGATACAAACCAGCAGAATTCTGCCAGAAAAATGCCTGCTACCAGATCAATCATATAATGCTGTTTGGTAAACTGGGTGGATGCACAAATTAATGCTGCCATCACAAAAGAACATCCTTTGTACCAGCCCGGTATCTTACGGCTCTTTCTTACTCCGATGAAGCAGAACCAGCTTACCAGACAATGGATGGATGGAAAGAGATTCGTCGGTGCATCCGATGCATAGATAAAACGCACCAGCCAGCTGCAGAAATCATGCCCTGTCACTTCCGGTCTGATATTCGTGGTTGGAAGCAATATAAAGAAGATACAGCAGATTACTCTTGACAACATATCCGCTGTTGCAAAACGGAAAAATGTTTCCTTATCTTCTCTCGATACCAGAATATAATTGATTATACTGAATGCAAAAAATAAAACATACAGAATAATCCACTCTTTTACAAAAGGAATGCTCCTGTCCAGATTGCTGGTCAGGTCATAATGCTTTGCATTTGCCATCAGCCTCTGGGTGCCCCAATAAATAATGGTATTAAAAATGGCACACCATGCCAATGGCAGTGGTCCGTATGATGGTATCCATTTTGCTATGTATTTTTGATAAAATTTTCCCAACTTTGTCTCTTCACACATAATTTTCTAACTTTCTATTTTTTCCGACTTAATAATCATATTCGATTTTCCTTTAAATCACAAGCAGATATTCCCGGTGTTTATTAATATTTCCTTAATTTTGTTTTATTTTAAGCAGCTTTTTTCAGATTCTCTCTTTTCAGATAATATCCACCATACGAAGCCCTTTCGGATAATGATTCTTCATGATTCCACCTGCCAGCTTGCCCCAGCCGATGCTGTAGCCATCTACGCAGATTAAATACCAGCCCTTTTCTCCTCCCCATGAAAAAGTCTGTCCCATCAGATACTGTCTGATTTCCTGACTGCCAGAAGAAAGCATGGCAACATGAAATGCCTCTTGTGGCTGCATGGCAAGTGCCAGTGCATGGGATGGTTCAAAACGGTTCTTTTTTAAGGTGCCAAGATGCAGTCCCGGCCGCAATACCTTCAGCCCCTTTAAAGCAGGAAATCCTTCCGGCATCAGATAGAGCTGCTCTCCAAATTTAAGCAATGCTCCCTGAGGTTTTTCTTTTAAATTCTCTTTTACAAAAGAAAGATATTCCGGGCAGTCTTTTTCCTTTATGCCCTTTTCCGTCAGTCCAAAGCCGCCATAACCTTCGCCTGCTTTCGTTATCACTGCTGCAAAATGTCCTTCGCCTTCGATTTTATGCGGAAACAGTCGGATGCAGCCTTCTTTGTCATGAATGAAGCCTTCACTGTCAATTCCTTCTGCAATCTGGCAGTCCGGATGACGTTCTAAGAAACGGTGCACGCTCCCTTCATCCTCTTCCGGTGCAAAGGTGCAGGTGGAATATACCATCCTGCCGCCGGGTCTTAACATCTCATACGCACAGTCTAAGATGCCGTCCTGCCGGTCAGCACACAGCTTCACATTGTCAAGGCTCCACTCATTTCCGGCCTCTTCATTCTTCCGGAACATGCCTTCCCCGGAACATGGTGCATCCACCATGATTTTATCAAAGCAGACCGAAAAATGCTCTGCCAGCTGCTCCGGTGTCTCATTTAATACCAATGCATTTTTAATTCCCATCCGCTCAATATTTTCAGATAAAATCTTCGCTCTCGCCGGATGAATCTCATTACAGATTAAGATTCCTTCCCCTTTCATAGCTGCCGCAATCTGGGTACTCTTTCCACCGGGAGCTGCACAGAGGTCTAAGATGATATCCCCCGGCTGTGCCTTAAGACATTCTGCCGGTACCATTGCCGACGGCTCCTGAATATAATACACACCGGCATTGTGATAAGGATGTTTTCCCGGACGAATCTCTTTTCCATAGTAAAAACCGGTCTCACACCATGGAACCGGTTTTAGCTTCCAATCTGTCTGTTGTAAAAATTCTGATACACCGGTTTTCCCTGTATTAATCCGGAACGACTGCTGCCGCTCCTGCCCTAAGCTTTCAAAAAATGCAGGATACTCTTCCCCTAACATTTCCTTCATTCTCTCTAAAAACTCTGCCGGGAAACTATTATTTTCCTGTTCTGAATGCATCCGTATTTCTCCCTTCATCCACTTGCAGTAATCCGTAGAGTAACGGTTTTAGCTGGAATTCTTCGCACATGGCATCCACTTCTTTTAAAAGCTTCTGCTTATGCTCCTTTGAAATCTTTGCCTTTCTCGCCCGGATCAGAAGATTCTTTGGCGTATGGGACAAATCCACAAATTCTAAGACCTGGCTCTTATATCCGCAGCACTCTAAGAGGTTGGCACGGATTGCATCCGTTGTCAGTGCTGCAAAACGCTCTTTGATAATGCCATAACGGGTCATCAGATGCAGCTTTTCGCTCTCCATCTGCTCATTTAATTCATGCTGGCAGCATGGCACGGAAAAAATCATTTCCGCATCCCAGCTGATGGCATTGTATAAGGCAAAATCCGTTGCGGTATCGCAGGCATGCAAAGATACTACAATATCCACCGGAAACGGTGCTTTGTAGCCATTGATATCTCCCAGTTCAAAATGCAGGGTGTCATATCCGTATTTTTTTGCTGCCTGATTACATTTTTCTATGACATCTTTCTTTAAATCCAGTCCCACAATCTCTACCGGAATCTTGCGCACTTCCGTAAAGTAGTAGTACATAATAAAAGTAAGATAGGACTTACCGCAGCCGAAATCAATGATATGAAGCTTCTCCTTTTTGCAGTCCTTCACATAATCATCGATGATTTCAACAAAACGGTTAATCTGCTTAAACTTATCATACATGGTGCGGACGATTTTGCCCTCTGCAGTAAAAATTCCCATATCCACCAACGGCGGAATGACCTTACCTTCTTCTAAGAGATAATTTTTCTTCCGGTTATGGGTTGCAGTCTCATTTACTGCATTCTGCAGCTTTTTCTTTTTATAAGACGGCACTCCTTTTTTGGATACCAGAAGAATATGCTCTGCTTCTATATCAAATCCATTGAGCTGGCGAAAATGATTCTGCATCAGTTCTTCCAATGCTGTCTCTAATTCTTCTACAGACAGATTCTCATGAAATACCTGCTTGTCCGTATATTTTTCCATCTGGAAAAAGGTTTCCTTTTTCTGTACGATAATTTTACGATACTCTTCCTGCTTTGTGGCAGGCTTACTGATAATCAGCTTCCTGCAGCTTTCTGCGATTGCTTCTATATACTCTCTCATTTCCATTATGCTTCTCTTAACTTTGCAATAATCTCATCTGCGATTGTCTCTGCACTCCTGCCGTCTGTTGCCACCGCAAGGTCTGCAACACTTTCATAACGGCTGCGGCGTTTCTCCATCAGTTCACGGATGTACTCCACATTCATATGGCCATTTAAAATCGGGCGGTCCTTGCTGTAGCGGACTCTCTCATAAATGGTTTCCGGTGTGGCAGATAACAGAACGATTCTGCCATTTTCTTTCATAAAAGATACATTTTCTTCCCGCAGCACTGCACCGCCACCGCAGGATACGATGACACCGTCTTTTTCTGAAATATCTTTTACAAGCTGTGTCTCCAAATCTCTGAAATGTGTTTCACCATACTGTGCAAAAATGTCAGAGATAGCCATTTTCTGCTGCTCTGCAATCATTTCATCCATTTCGCAAAGAGGAACACTTAATTTCTCTTTTAATACTTTTGCTATGGTGCTCTTTCCGGCTCCCATAAATCCAATCAGAAAAATATTCTCTGCCATTTTCTAATTCCTTTCCATATGTATGATTCCAAATATCGATTGAAATTCTTCCCTATTATTTTTACTGTCTATTGCTATTCTGATGTATGATTTCCAATATCCGCCGCAGTTCTTCTGCATCTATCTGTCCCGGTGCGCTGCTCTTTCCGGCTGCGCCAAAGGTAACTGCCGAACCAAAGATTTCTCCACAAAGACGGCTGATTAAGCCCTCTCCTGCCATAGACATGGTAATAACAGGTGTCTTCCCTGTTTCCTTCCAGCTTTCCGTTACCGTAAGCAGTGTTAAAACATCCTTGCTGCTTTGTGGCATAACGGCAATCTTTGGAATATCTGCGCCAAGTGCTTCCATTTTCTGAAGTCTGGCAAGGAGTTCTTCTGCTGCCGGTGTTTTTTCAAAATCATGATTGGATGCAATGACTTTTACATGATTACTATGTGCTGCCGCTACTACTGCCTTTACAACAGCATCCCCGGAAAATAATTCCACATCCACGCAGTCCACAAAGCCGGATGCAATTGCAGCTTCATTTAAGCTTTGATATGCTCCGTCGCTTAAGGCAGCTTCTCCGCCTTCCCTGCTGCTTCGGAAGGTAAATAAAACCGGAAGTTCTCCCAAACATTTGCGAAGCTTTTCTAACAGTGCGACTACTTTTTTACTGTCTGCAGCTTCTTCATACCAGTCCACACGAAATTCCACCAGATCCGGTTTTGCAGCCTTCGCCCGCTCTGCGCCCTCTAATATTTCTTTTTCCGTCTTTCCTACGACCGGAACACAAATCTTTGGCATTCCGCTTCCGATTTCCAATGTCCTGATTCTGACTACCGTCTGCTCCATTTCTTACTCCTTATCCTACTGGAAAAACTTCTCTTTTACTTCCCGTACCGGCATCTCTTCTCCGGTGTACAGGCGGAATGCAGCAACACCCTGCCACAGTAACATTCCTTTTCCATTGAGGCAGGTGCAGCCTGCTTCTTTTGCTTCCCGGAGTAATCTTGTCTCTTCCGGATTATAAACGGCATCTGCAACCACCAGTCCCGGACGAAATGCGGATGTATCTTTCACAACGCTTTCTTTTTCCATCGGTTTCATTCCAACGATTGTTGCATTGGCAAAAATGTCAGAGCTTTGAATCTCTTCTGTCATCTTTGCAGTATCTGCAATGTCATACACATTTACCACAATGCCCGGCACTTCTTTTCTAATCTTCTCTGCTGTTTCCAGTGTTCTTTCGAAGAAGTCATCTTTGATATTGAAAATGCTGATTTCTCTTGCCCCGTCCAGCGCACACTGTACCTGAATGGCAGTGGCTGCTCCGCCGCCTCCTGCTACTGTGATTTTCTTTCCTTTTATCTCAATTCCATGGTCTCTTAAATTGCCTACAAATCCTTCACCGTCTGTCATATGTCCGATTAATTTTCCATCTTCATTTACTATGGTATTGACTGCTCCGATAATCCGGGCTGCCGGTGAAAGCTCATCCATATATTTTGCAGCTTCTGTCTTACATGGCATCGTTACATTGCAGCCACGCATGTGGAAAAGGCGCATGGCATCCAAGGCTGCCTTTACTTCTTCTACTTTTATATCGAATGCTACGTATGCATAATCTAATCCTAATTTTTCAAAGCTATAGTTATACATTGCCGGGGAGCCTGAGTGTCCTACCGGGGAACCGATCAATGCCAATAATCCTGTATGTCCTGTTATTCTTCCTTTTCCTTCCATGTCTTCTCTCCTTCTGTTCGAAATGATTCTGTTCGGGTGATTAGAAAAGACCGAACCAAAATAAATCTATCGTTGCCGTCATTGGCGGTGTTCCTTTTGTAACAGGAAATGCCATCGTTCTAAGACACTGCATTTTGCTTTTGTGATTTAGCCGGTCTTTCCAATGTTTGACAAGATATCTGTGCTGTGCGCCGGAATGCGGATGCATGAAGCAGGCTGTTAGGGGCACTTAGAATTTCGTCGGCAAACCGGCAACACTGGCACAGGGATGTGCCAGTGAGGCGCATCTTAAGCATGGATGCGAATATGCGCCGGTTGCCGGACGAATTCGTAACTTTATCGAAATTCTTAGTGCCCCTTGCAGGCTTGCTGTGGCATCCGCCTCCGGCGGACAGTGCAGATATCCCGTCAAAGCAGGCGGAAAGACAGTCTACTACAAGCAAAATGCGTATCTAAGAACGATAGGACATTTCCTGTTCATCAAAAGAAAACATCCCCCAATGGCAGCAACAATACCATTTATCTGATTTTATCTTTTCTAATCACCCGAGTGAAACTCTTTTTCTATCATAGCTTTTTTTCCATGCCATGGCAATATTTATCAGAAAATATTCTGTCCATTCCGGTAATTATCCCACATGGCGCTGTTCGCCCGTTTTACTTCCTGTTCAAACTCCCGGGCAGATATCAGCTTGCAGTCCTGACCGCGGATAATCATCTGCTCTAAGCCATCGGAGGTTGCAACCGTTACATCATAATGATTGTGATGTTCGTGGGCAAAGCGTTCAATGTACTGGTCTGCCGTTTCTGCTTCCTTCGTAAAGACAATATGGATATTGTGATAATCCAACTGTTCTGTCTTATGTCCGGTCAGGCGGTATGCATCAAACACCACAATGACTTCGCCACCGAAGATGCCCTGATAGTTGCAGAGAATGTCCTGCAATTTGCCTCTGGCTCCATCCAGATTCACTTCTGCCAGTTCATGTAAATCCTTCCATGCATAAATTACATTGTAGCCATCCACCAGTAGATAGCGTTCCAGTTTTTCCGGCTTGTGGTAAGTACGGACGGTTGGTGCATTGTTTTCTGCTTTGCGTTTTCGCACGACACCGTTTTTGCGTTTTCCTTCCTGCCGGTTGGCATAGAAGGTTTTTTCTAAAATAGCATCGATTTCATCGGTATCTACCCAGTCCTCTACTACGCCGGGACGGTGGACTTTTATCCGTTCTTCTTTCGCACCGCCATCTTCTTCTAAAACAGATGGCATATGCATGTGCTCTTTTACTTCATACCACGGCACCAGATAGCCTGCTCCGTGGGCACAGAATACGGAATCTGATGTATTATATAAATCTGCCTCCGGCTGATAACCGATAGCTTCTACCACCTCATCCTGATTCTGGCACACCTCGTAGCCCTGCAATGTGCAGAAGAATTTGCCACGCCCTTTGGCATAGGTATTTAATTCCTTCTGATAATCCGAAAGCTTCGATACCGGGCCGCTTCCGGTGAGCAGTGCCATTCCATTTTCTATCTGCGGAGCGTCCATTCTGCTGTTACGCTGCTCCATATCATGCATTGCACGACCCAGACATTCTTCCGGTATTTCCAGACGAAATGCATAATAAGGCTCAAGCAGTACAGAATCTGCTTCCATCAGTCCCTGCCTTATAGCACGGTAAGTTGCCTGCCTGAAATCGCCGCCTTCGGTATGCTTTGGATGTGCCCGGCCGGACACTACGGTAATCTTCATATCAGTAATGGCAGAACCGGTTAATACGCCCTTATGTTCCCGCTCTGCAAGATGGGTCAGTATCAGCCGCTGCCAGTTCTTATCTAAAATATCTTCACTGCAGTCTGTCTGAAAACACAGTCCGCTTCCGCGCTCACCCGGCTCTAACAGAAGATGTACTTCCGCATAATGGCGCAGTGGTTCAAAATGTCCGACTCCTTCTACAGTATTGCGGATGGTTTCTTTATAAATAATCTTCTCTTCGCCAAATTCCACTACTACGCCGTAGCGTTCTTTTACCAGTTTCTGTAAAATTTCAAGCTGTACTTCGCCCATCAGCTTAATGAGAATCTCTCCGGTTTCTTCCCGGTATACAATATGCAATTCCGGATTTTCTTCCTCTAACTGCTTTAATTTTGGCAGCATGACCGCCACCGGAACTTCCTTCGGCAAAACCAGTTTTACACTGCGTACCGGCTCTAAGACCGGAAGTATGGACTCTTCTTCAATGCCAAGTCCTTCTCCCGGATAAGTCTTTGTCAGTCCGGTAACAGCACAGACTGTACCTGCTGCCGCCTCGGATACTGTCTCATATTTTTCTCCGGAATAAATACGGATCTGATTGACCTTTTCCGCCCACTCTTCTTCTCCGGCTTTGCCATTAAGCATGTCCTTTACACGAAGAGTTCCTCCGGTCACTTTAAGATAAGTCAGCCGGTTTCCCTGTTCTTCTCTTGCGATTTTAAAGATTTTGGCACCAAATTTATCCGGATACTGCGGTGTCCTGCCATATTCGTAAAGTCCGTCTAACAGTTCTTCCACACCCTGCACCTTTAATGCAGAACCAAAATAGCAGGGGAAAAGCTCCAGCTTTGCAATCATTTGTGCAAGGTCATTGGATGCAAGACTTCCTTCCGATAAGAATTTCTCCATGGCTGCTTCTTCGCACATAGCCGCCTCTTCATAGAAGCCTTCGTTCTGCTCCTGTGTAAAGTCAATGCAGTTGCCGCCTAAATGCTCCTTGATTTCCCATAAAAGAGCCTCTTTATCCGCTCCCGGCTGATCCATTTTATTGATAAATAAGAATACCGGAACCTGATAAAGTTTTAACAGACGCCACAGCGTTCTGGTATGTCCCTGCACACCATCGGCTCCGCTGATGACCAGCACTGCATAATCAAGCACTTTAAGGGTCCGCTCCATCTCCGCAGAAAAGTCCACATGCCCCGGTGTATCCAATAAAGTGATTGCCATATCTTTCCAGGAAAATTCTGCCTGCTTTGAGAAAATCGTAATTCCACGCTCCCGCTCCATGGCATTATTGTCAAGATATGCATCCTTATTATCCACTCTTCCCAGATGGCGTATGCTTCCGCTTGTATACAACATACTTTCCGATAATGTTGTCTTTCCTGCATCTACATGTGCAAGAATTCCGATTACCAGCTTCTTCATGTTTAAAGGTATCCTTTCTGACATTTTTTTACGCTGTACAACTAGTCCCGGTTCAGCTCGGCTAAAAGCTCTGCCCGCTTGCTTCCAATCAGCAGCTCCTGATTATACTGTAAATAGCGGTCGCAGTTGTGCTCGGCTAAGAATCTTGCGGATTCTGCCACGGTAGCAAGATCTGTTACAAATACCACCATTTCCTGACCGCCCTCAAATGCCTGCTCCATAAAATCAAACGCATGCTCTAAGGCTGCTGCGGTCTTTTCTTCGATTGTTTCTAATGTCTTTCTCTGGATATCAAAGGCTGCCTTTTTTTCCTCAAAGACTTCTTTCTTTGCCCCTTCGGAATTACGGTATTCTTTCAAGGCTGCAAAGTCGCGGTCTGTCTTAGCCTTTTCTTTTCCATAGCTTCGGAACAGATTCTGTAATCCGTCCAACAAAAGATTGACCACGCTGAGTCTTTCATCAAAAGCTGCATCATAAATCCGGGCAAATACTTCCGACCGAATCTTTCCTTCCAATATTAACGGAATTCCATAGTCATCCTTATATTTCTGGTATAAATCAAAATATGCTGCCGCATCCTCTGCCACATCCTTATGATGTAAAAATTCTCCTACAACGGTTTCATCTACCGGAAGCCCCATTTCTTCATAGGTCTGCATCAGAATGCTTAAGTCCTCCCAGCCTCTTGCTGTGACAAACTGCAAGCCGTCTACATCTGCTTCCACCCGGTAGAAATTCTTTGGACGAAGCTCAAGATAGCTTAAAATTGCACCATGGATATGTCTTGATCTGGCATAAGCTTTCCAAACACCAAGGTCTGCCTCTACCTGCATACAGCGGACACGGTCCAAGGTTACCATATCAAATTCCCGCACCGATTTATTGTATTCCGGCGGATTGCCTGCTGCAACAATAATCCAGCCCTCCGGCACTGCCTGATTACCAAAGGTCTTGCACTGCAAAAACTGCAGCATGGTCGGTGCCAGTGTCTCTGACACACAGTTAATCTCATCTATGAAAAGGATTCCTTCCGGACAGCCTTCCTCGATTTTCCGGTATACTCTGGCAATAATCTCACTCATGGTATATTCCGTTATGGAATACTCTTTGCCTGCAAATTCCATTTCTTTGATAAAAGGAAGTCCCACTGCACTCTGTCTGGTATGATGGGTAATCGTATATGCTACCAGTCCGATTTTGCACTCCTCTGCAATCTGCTCCATAATCTGGGTCTTGCCGATTCCCGGCGGTCCCATTAATAAGACCGGTCTCTGACGAATCAGAGGAATCTTATATCTGTCCTCATCATCCTTTTTCAAATATGCTGTTACGGTATGTTTGATTTCTTCCTTTGCCTGTTTGATATTCATCTGTTTTCTTCCAATCTATATTATTTCTCTCATGCATTCTGTTCCAGCTCTTCCGGCTCCAGCTGCAGCCGCATTGCCCATGGCGGTACTGCCGTCTCATCATAGGCTCCCAAGAATAAAAATGCGGTCTTATATTCCGGCTTCTTTAGCGGATAAATGCCCTTGCCATCGGTAAAATACAAGAGTCCATCCAGATGCCGGATGCTTCCTTCTTTGATTAGTTGGTTTACATAAGTAAACGCCGGTCGAAAATCTGTATTTCCGCCGCCCACTACCTGAAAGCTTTTTAGCAGCCGCTCCATTTCTTCCTGACTACTGATTACCTCATCCATTTCCACTTTATCATCGCACTGGATAATCCGGATTCTGCATCTTCGAAAGAAGCTGTTCTGCTGGGATAAAATGCCAAATGTCTCATTTAAAAAGCCTTTGATTAAACTGCCGCTGGTGGAATAACTGGTGTCTACCACCACTACAAATTCCCGGATTTTCTTTACTTCCCGGCTCTCCACCGGTTCTATCAGGGGCATATTCTTATAAAGCCGCAGCCCATAGGTATAATAATTCAAATCATACTCATCGGGATTGCATTTTAATTCTTCCTGTAGTATGGAAAATTTCTGTAAAAATTCCTTATAACTCCGGCGGCTTTTCGCAGCACTGATCTGTGTCATCAGAAGTTCTTCTCCCTTTTCCGGCTCATCTCCATGCCGCTTCTTTGCCATACTGGTCTGCCTTGCTATCTTATTCCATTTATTTCTGGCTGCAGATGCCGCGCCATTGCCGGTTTCCTCTTTCCAGAAACGGTGGTCATCCGTATAAAATTCATGATTTAAGGTAAGAAGCTCTTCCATGGATTTTCCCCGCAGCCAGCGGTATACCACTGCTGCAGAAATCCGCCCCTCACCCTTCAATGCTTCATAGGTCTGCTGCCGCAGAAAGCTTAATGCGCGCCTGGTACAGGGCTTGTCCATGCCGTCAATGGTCTGCTCCACTACAATATCGCAGGCAAGATTCCAAAGCTTCGTATCTCTGTTTCCTTTTAAAAATAAGTGTGAAAAAATACAGTGCAATATCGTGTGCAGGTACGCCCGGTTCATAAATGCCGGATTATTCCGGAATACGCGTATTACCTGTCCTGCTGAGAAAAAGAGGCTCTCTCCGTCCGTAGCCATTGTCTCTAAGCCTTCCATTGCCTGAGGCTTCAATGCAGAAAGTGCCACATCAAGATATCGCAAATCCAGATAGATTTCACTTCTTGCATGCTGCAAGATTTTTACAGACATATCATTTTCCCATTCGGTCTGGGTCTTAATATGCGCCATCTTCTGCTCCTTTCTGCCACTGCATATTTTCTTAATTTTCTGCTGTTTTTACCACTCAATATCATAACAGGAAGAAGCTGCTTCTTCCTTATAATATTTCTGCTGCCAGCTGCTTAAGCTGACACTGCCTTCTGCCCAGCCGGCTTCTGCCGCCTGCTCGATTAATGCAGTGATTCCACTCCGCTCCATCACCTGAAGCCGGCATATCAACTCTAATAATGCTAAATCTTTTTTCTGAATCAAAACATCGCATACCTCACTGGCATGTTCTTTTAAATAAGAAAGATAACGTTCACGGGCTTCTTCCTTTAATTCCACCGGATATGCCAGTCTGCAAAGTGCCATTCTGGCTGCAGTCCACATCTTCTCCTCAATGCAGATCCGCTCAAATATCATATCGTATGCGGCGGCATCTACCATCCGCTCATGAAAACACTGTCTTGCCCGGAAACCTTCCCCCGCAATATTCAGTGCAAATATATGTGCCGGTCCGATTTCTTCATAGGAATCGTAATATTCCGGATAGAAAAATAAGGCTTCCTTAAATTCCACTTCCAAATCAGCCCGAACCTGATTTAAGATAAGCTGTGCGCCACTGGCTTCTTCCATGGAAGAACGAAGCACCAGCCGCTTTAAGCTCCGGCAGTTCATAAAGGCATCGCTTCCTAATTCTTTTAAGAAACGCCCCAAGGTAAGTGTTCGTAATTTGCGGCAATTATAAAATGCCAGATTCCCGATTTGTTCCACGGAATCCGGCAAAGAAATTTCTTCGATATCATTTCCGCATAATGCTTTCATAAAACTGTCCACTCCGCCAATGGTAACGGCATCTGCCGGAACATGTTTGCTTTCCGAAAAACAATATGCGCCTATTCTCTTTACTGTGAATCCATCTATCTGCTCTGGAATTACAACAACCGGTGTCGTCCCATATACACGCTCTATGCTTATGGAATGTTCATCCAGCGGCTGTATCTCATAGCTGTATGCTGTGTTCATCTTACGCTCCAGTTTCCTCATCTTTTCTCTGCTACAATATAACACATCCCCGGTTATCGCACAAGTTCCGTCATTCCGCCTTCTAAAATCAGACGGTTATCTTCACAGATTCCGGCAAACTGGCTCATCGGAAGCGGGCTTACCCCCATTCCCACCTCAATGGTATAACCGGGACGATTGTATGCCTGAATAAACCAGTCTTTGAAACCGGCATAACCAGATACAGATGGGGTCTCTTCCACCCGGTATCCGCTGACCTCGCCAAAATATTCTGCAATTCTTCTGGAATCTGCCGGTTCATAGTCAAGATACCGCCAGTAAATCACTTCTCCCTGGGCATGATATGCCAGAATTAACGAAAAATTATGGGCTCTTGTAAATTCATAGACACTGCGGCTTTCCGGTGCCACAAGGGGAGCCTCTCCCACATAATCTCTTGGTGCCGGTGTTGTAAATCCCATGGCAAATTTAATGTTTCTGGCATTTTCCCAGCCCGCCGGAAATTGCAGATTCAAATCAATTCCTTCTATATTGGCTTTCCATCCATTCGGAAATGGAATCTTCGGATAATCAGCTGCAATGCGCTCTGCCTCTTCTAAGGATGCACCCTCTTCTAATACTCCATTCACTAAATCCACGCCATCCGGGTTTACCAGGGGAACAAGATACAGGGAAAATCCATAAAAAAGCCACGCTGCCTGCACAGTATAAAGCATGCGTCCCGCTGCAAATGCATGGGCATATTCTTCCGCAAATTTAAGCAGGACCGGTGTGGTAATCCATTCGTTTGCATGATATGCTCCACTGTAAAAGACTTCCCGCTCTCCTGTTCCAATCCGAAGATAGGGAATTTCCTTTCCCATCGCACTTTTTCCAATATTTCCCTGAACCAAGAAAGGATAGCGTACCGTAAGCCCTTCCAATATCCAGTCATTGAGATAAGAAGTGTAAGCCACATCTTCTGCTACAAGCGAAAAAGAGAATGGAATTGCAAGAATACTTCCGGTCCGCAGTGCCAGCGGATTTACTGTTGGATTAGCTGTCATAATCGCTGATACACTGGTGTCATAATTTGCCGCAATACCCCATAATGTCTCACCGGATTTTATTTCATGCATCGTATATCCTTTTAAATAGGGGAAAAGCTTCCCCCACACTACATCATCTATTTTACAGTTAAATTCTTCCCCGCTCTTTTTCCTTAAAAACTGCCGCAATGCCCTGCAGGTATTCTCTCCCAAAATTCCATCTTTCCTTATGTCATATCCCGCACGGTTCAATGCCAGCTGCACATACTGTACCAGCACGGAGCGTTCTCCCAGATTCAATACTTTCATTCTTTCACCTGTTTCCAGTCCTTCTTATCAGTATATGCAGCTGTTTATAAAATGTGAAAAAGCCTTGCAGTTTTCTGCAAGACTTCTTCTGGTTATGATATATAATACAATTTGTTTGTACCCTACGGAAATGATTTTGTTTTTGGAATTTACATTCCTGCTAACTGTTTGCCTAAGCTTTCGCATGCAGCGACTGCATCGTCATCCGGTGCTTCCTGACAAATCACACCTTCGCCATTTACAACGGTTGCTCCTGCGCTTGTCATACGGTCTACCCAGTCACGCATCCACTGTCCATCGCCCCATCCGTAAGAACCGAATAATGCGATTTTCTTTCCTGCTGCAAAGCCTTCTACTTCTTCAACGAATGGCTCCATCTCGCCTTCTTCTAAGACTTCTGCACCCATTGCAGGACATCCCATTGCAAATACGGAAGAAGCTTTTAACGCATCCATATCAGCTGTACTTACATCAACAACCTCTGCTTCTTTGCCAGCTGCTTCAATTCCTCTTCCAACAGCCTCAGCCATTGCCTGTGTGTTTCCTGACTGTGTCCAATAAACTACCTGAATCTTACTCATTTTTTCTACCTCCTAAACAGCCGCTTTCTGCGGCATGCTGTCATTATAAATACCTATGATGTCCCGCATTCCCACTCCATTGGAGAGAAGCTGGATGATGGTCTCTTTTTCCATATCATAGCGTGCGAAAAGACGTTTCTTTTCCGGAACGTGTGCATACACTTTCCAATAACCCTGATAGAGTGCATTCTGTCCATTCTGTTCCATAAATCCTCTTACATCTTCTACCGGATAGCCAAGCAGCACTCCCATTTCATGAGGAAAACCAGGTTCTCCGCACATATAACCCTGGTAACGTTTCTGAAACGTACTGAGAATATTTCCGAGCGTAAAGTCCTGATAACCGGACTCCTGCAGCAGCTCTCGTATCTCTTTACGCATCAGATACGCCTCCAACGGTTTCTTCCGAAAAAGAAGGTAACGAGCTTTTTCCCTGGTCCTGAGCAGTAGCAGGAACGAAATTCCGGATTTTCTCAGGCACTGTTTTACCGCATCTTCCATGCCTGTTGAAACGACTAAGAGATTGGATATCTTTACGCCTGCGATCAATGGGGCACATTGTAGCGCTAACTGCGTCTCTGCATTGTGTAAATCCATCTGTTGTACAATTTCCAGAATCTCTGTACTCATAGCTTCTTTTCCTTTCGTTCTAGTTAGTTATTTCTAACTTGTGTTTATCATAACTAATTATGTTTCTGTTGTCAACACAAAATGTGCGTGGTGAGAATTCTTTATCATATTGAGAATTTCGGGTGGTCTGATATGGTTTTAGTTTGGCAGGGTGGGGAGAAATTATACTTGTATAAAGATAGCAATATTTTCATAATGTCAATAATATAAAAAAACAGCAGTTTCGCTGAAAAAGGGCGACACCATATCTATAAGAGCTGCTAAGAATTTCCATTTTATATATTGGTCTTTCCGGCAAGCGGTGCAAAGTCGCATCCATGCTCCATTGCACCTCGCCGGTACATCCCTGCACCGGCGTTGCCAGTCTGTGATGAAATTCTAAGCAGCTCTAATTGATATGGTTGATGCCCTCTCTTCAGTGAAACTGCTGGTTTTGTTAATATTCTCTAATTTCTTATTGTTACAATATTTAAGTTTCGCTTTATGCGAGTAATGAAAAACTTTTCCGATTCTACTCTACATTCTTCAAAGCTTCGTCCATCGGTATCTTCCGAATCTTCCGAAGGCAGAACAATGCCACTACGAAGTATGCTGCCAGTACCATAAGCAGTATTTTCCAGTAGATGTTCGGGTCATAGTAGATGCTCAGCCAGCCGGAGTAATCACTCATCATTGCCCGGTAGATGACATTAATGGTCTCGGTAGCAATTGCTTCACCCAGGATAACGGATATCACCACAATCCAGGTGGTGGCTGTCAGATATAATTTCCCGATTTCTCGGGTGTTGTAACCCAATATTTTAACCATGGATATGGATGAAGCATTCCGCTCGATAATCAGCTTTGTCATCAGGTAAATAAGGATTGCTGCCAGTGCAACAGAAAATACATTCATCAGATAGAACATGCCGCCCATAGATACATCAAGCTGTCTTGATACCTTGGTGAGGTCATCTTCTGTAATGGTCGTCATGATATAGGCATCCTCAATATCGGTAATCTTCTTATCGGAGAAATATCCATTGAAATAATCCTCCTCTTTGTCAAATACATCCCGATATTCCTCTTCCGGCATAAAAATTGCCACCGCTGCCGGATACTCATAGATTCCAGCCACCTTAAACTTGTATTTCTTATCTCCATAAGTTTCCTTTAACTCAATGGTATCGCCTTCTGCGAGCCGGTATTTTTCTGCATAACTATCCGAAATGTAGACACCTTCTTTTGGGAAATCAATATCAACATAAGCACTGTCTTTTTCAACTCCATAGACGCTGACCTCTTCGCTGCTGAATTCTGTCGGCATTGTCTTTAAACTACCGGCAAGATAAGTCTCTGCGCCATCTGTTTCCGTTGGAACCGGTGCTTTTAATACATACTGATAATCTGCAAGCATGTGGGACAGCACTTCATCCTGATAATGCTCTAAAAGTGGTGACATCATCATGCCGAAAACCAGCAGAATTTCTGCAAAAGCAATACCGATAAATAAAGTCAGGTAGCCCGCACGGTTCTGTAAAATAATACGGATACGGAACCGGTTAAAGAATTTGAAATGCGGCAGTTTTACTGCTTTTTTCCGCTTTCTTCTGCTCAAATCCCTGCGCAAGAAATTCAGTGGTGAAATACGCAGTTTGGAAGAAATCAAAAGCAGATTTATAACAATCATTATGATTGCCGGAATCACCGTTGTCAGGATAAACGCATCCCCATTCCAGATGGTATGGTAGGTCGGCAGACTATAGCTTCCATAGTACAAATCTGCTACCATATTTTTAAATACGGTATAGCCAAGTATATTTCCAATAATTGCTGCTACGATTGTCACCAGTACCGGAAGATGCAGATAATGCCGCAGCAGTTCTCCTCTGGTATAGCCGGATGCACGCAGCGTTCCGATGACTGCCGCTTCTTTTGTAATCGTATTATTGGTGGTAACTGCAAAGACAAATGCCATAATCGCTATCAGGATATATAACAACGTCATTACCATTGTTTTGTCTCCACCCATATCATCTCCCGTAAAATGAATTGCCTGATTGGAAAATGCCGGTATGTATGCTGCTATTGCCGCCTTACTGCTCAGCACTTTCATAAAATCTTCTGCTTTCTCTTTTGCTTCCGTATCATCAGCCGGAGTTTTTTCATATTTCCAGGAATAGCTGTAATGGAGATTTCCGGTACCATAAGCATCAAAGGCATCCTCTGTGGCAATGGCAACGCCAAATTTTATGGCATCAAACATCAGATCCTTGCTATCGGAAAACAGAGCACTGTAATCCGATAATGCCACAAGACCACTGATGGTCTTTTTCTCGCCGCCTACTTTAATGGTGTCTCCTACTTTTAAGGAATTATTGTCCGCATACATCCGGTCAATTGCAATTTCATCTTCCTGCTGCGGCATTTCTCCATCCATCAGACATACTTTATCCACTTCATTTCTTGGTTTAAAAATGCGGAGGGTACTGTCTGACTTTCCATTTACCACCTCTTCTTCCAGATAGTAATTCTCATAAATTGTTACGCCCTCTTTTTCCAGTTCTGTAAGCAGCGTATCGTCAGCTTCTTCCATCAGTTCGAAATTACCGTCTTCAATATTGTACTTTTCAAAACTCTCATTATAGGCAGTTATCATACTGCTTCCTGCCACCAGAAATCCCGATACAAATCCGATAGTAGCTGTCAGGAACAGGAAAATCACAAGATATTTTCCAAAATCTGTTTTCAATTCCCTTGGAATTCGTTTTCTTAATGGACTCTTCACTTTCATCACCGCCTTTACCAGTCAAGTTCCTGTGCAGGAATCTTCACTTCATTGGTGTAATCCTTTCGAATCTGTCCATCACGCAGCTTAATGACACGGTCTGCCATGTTTTTGATGGCATCATTATGGGTAACCATAATAACAGTATTTCCATATTTCTGATTTACATCCTCAATCAGCTTCAAAATCTCTTTGGATGTATTGTAATCCAGTGCTCCGGTCGGCTCATCACAGAGCAGAATATCCGGGTTCTTTACAATGGCACGGCCAATGGCTGTACGCTGCTGCTGTCCACCAGATAACTGGTTTGGCAGCTTATGACGATGCTCATAAAGTCCCAGTGTCTTAAGCAATTCGTCAATGTCTAATGATTTATCACTCAGATATGCTCCTACCTCGATATTTTCCTTCACATTGAGGTTTGGGATCAGATTATACATCTGAAATACATATCCTAAATGGCGGCGGCGGTAATTCGTCAGTGCCTTTTCGTTCATATCTGCTGTTTTCTCTCCATTGATGGAAATATAGCCGCTGTCTGCACTGTCAATTCCTCCGATAATATTCAAAAGTGTTGATTTACCGGAACCGGACGGTCCTAACAATACGCAAATCTCACCTTTTTCAACAGAGAAATTAATTCCCTTCAAAACTTCTGTTTTTGCCTCTCCCTGTCCAAAACTTTTTTTCAAATCCTGAATCTCCAGAAACATATTCATCCTCCTTTTTCTTTTCTGACTCTTTTTTCAGTTCTTTTATTTTGTTACTCCTGCTTCCCTCTTTCCCAATGCTGTACTATTTCCAATTTCATGTTAGCTTTTTGCAACTTTTGTTAGTATAGCCTATCCGTTTGGTAAAAGAAAGGCGTTTACTGATTCTTTTTCTCAATAAACGCCTTTATACTATTTCTTCGCAATGCGCAGTGTCCGCATGGAATTTAAAATTGCAATGACAGATACACCTACATCTGCAAATACTGCTTCCCACATATTAGCAATACCAAATGCACCGAGTATCAGCACAATTGCTTTTACGCCAAGTGCAAATACGATATTCTGGCGCACGATGGAAAGTGTCTTTCTTGCAATCTTCACAAGAGATGCAATCTTTCGCACATCATCATCCATAAGAACTACATCTGCAGCTTCAATTGCCGCATCAGAACCCATACTTCCCATTGCAATTCCAATGTCTGCTCTGGTCAGTACCGGTGCATCGTTGATGCCATCACCCACAAATGCAAGTTTTTCTTTCTCCTGCTGTTCTTTCAGAAGTGCCTCAACCTCACTTACCTTGTCACCCGGCAGTAATTCTGCATGCACTTCATCCAGTCCCAGTTCATCTGCTACTGCCTGTGCTGCTGCCTTACGGTCTCCGGTCAGCATAACGCATTTCTTCACGCCTACCTTCTTCATGCTATGGATAGCTTCTTTTACGCCCTCCTTAATGGAATCGGAAATTACAATGGTTCCGGCAAACGCTCCATCTACCGCAACATAAATTACAGTTCCGGCACTGCTGTTTTCGGTATAGGAAATATTCCGGGCTGCCATCATTTTGGCATTTCCAAGCCATACTTCTTTTCCATCTACAAATGTATGAATTCCATGTCCGGCAATTTCTTCTGTTCCGGTTACCCGGTTCATATCCGGTTCTTTGCCATAGGCTTCACGCACGGAATTAGCAATCGGATGATTGGAATATCCTTCTACATGGGCTGCAAGCTCTAAGAGTTCCTCTTTACTTCCATTTACCGGAAGTACCTCAGATACCTTGAACTCGCCTTTGGTCAGTGTACCGGTTTTGTCAAATACGATAGTGGTCATCTCAGCCACTGCCTCTAAATAGTTACTCCCTTTTACCAGAACACCTAAGTTAGAAGATGCTCCGATACCGCCGAAGAATCCCAATGGGACGGAGATTACAAGGGCACACGGACAGGAAATAACAAGGAAAATGCAGGCTCTCTGAATCCACTCAGCCCAGCCGCCGCCTAAAATAATCGGTGGCAGGATTGCAAGAATTACTGCTCCAATGGTAACAACCGGAGTGTAATATTTTGCAAATCTGGTGATAAAGTTCTCCACCCTTGCTTTCTTGCTGCTTGCATTCTCCACCAGTTCCAGAATCTTGGATACTGTAGAATCTTCGAATGCTTTTGTTACTTTTACCTTTAAAGTACCGCTTCCATTGACACAGCCGCTGATGATTTCATCACCTTCTGCTGCTCTTCTTGGAACAGATTCTCCGGTCAGTGCCGCGGTATCGACCATGGACTCACCTTCTACTACAATTCCATCCAGCGGAATACGCTCGCCTGGTTTTACCACGATGACAGTGCCGATTTCCACATCATCCGGATCTACCTGGACTAATTTGCCATCCTCTTCCACATTGGCATATTCCGGACAAATGTCCATCATATCTGCAATGGACTGTCTGGATTTTCCAACTGCATAGCCCTGGAAAAGTTCTCCAATCTGATAGAACAGCATAACTGCAACACCCTCGGAATACTCCCGTACTCCAAATGCTCCAAACGTTGCAATCATCATCAGAAAGTTCTCATCAAATACCTGTCCATGACTGATATTCCGAAATGCCTTAAATATAATATCATAGCCAATCAGAAGATACGGCACAAGATAAATAATAAAAATCAGGACTGGCTGTGTAATCTGTTCTAAGATACCAACGTGTTCCAATACCAGAAGTGCTACAAACAGCACTGCAGTAACCAGAATACGTTCCAGCATTTTTTTCTGATTCTTTGTCATAAGCTATCTCCTATCGCAGAATCCGGCAATCCGGTTCTACCTTTGCACATACTTTGGCTACTTCATCCATAATTTCTTCAAAACGCTCATCTTCTGCATCGATGGTCATTTTCTGTGTCATGAAGCTTACTACTGCATCATTGACTCCCGGGATTTTCTTGATTGCTTCTTCCATTTTTGCTGCACAGTTTGCACAGTCTAAGTCTTCCAATTTAAATTTTTTCTTCATTATAATATCCTCCTCATTCTTCAATATGTTCTCTGCCCTGGTCGATAATGGTTCTTACATGTTCATCTGCCAGTGAATAAAATACGGATTTACCTTCCCGCCTGCTGCTGACCAGCTTCGCCTGTTTTAAAATCTTAAGCTGATGGGATACTGCTGACTGCGTCATGTTCAACGTCTCTGCCAGATCACACACACATACTTCTGAGCCAAATAATACAAACAGGATCCGGATTCTGGTAGAATCACCAAATACTTTAAAAAGCTCTGCCAGATCATACAATTCATCTTCGTCCGGCATCTTCTCTCTTGCCTTCTTCAGAAGCTCTGCATGAATGCAGTTTTCTTCGCAGCATTCTACATCGTTCATTGCCATCTTCTCACCTCCAGGTCGTTTTAACATATGAGCATTTGTTCATATGTTCATAATACGCTTGGGATTTCAAATTGTCAATATGAAGTTGGAAATTTTTATAAAAAATTTTTCTATGATATACTCTTATATCTATATTCAGGCAGGACAGCCTCCTGCCACATACAAAGGAGTATTTATTATGCATGATTTTAACTTTGAAATGAACCAGTATTTAACCTACTGCCGCACCCAGAAACGCCTTGATGGCAAAACCTTAAAAGCATACCGCATCGACCTTACACAGTTTGGTGTCAGCCTTGCGGCTGCTTTTCCTTCTCTCTCCAGCATATCCGAACTTTCTCCCGCCATATTAGAATCCTATGTTGCCACCCTTCATGAACAATTCAAACCGAAAACTGTGAAACGAAAGCTTGCCTCCCTCAAAGCCTTTTTCCACTACCTCGACTACCGCGACCGCATTGTCTCCAACCCTTTTAACAAATTGCATATCAAATTCCGGGAACCGGTGATTCTGCCTAAAACCATTCCGCTTCCTACGATTGAACTGCTTTTATCTTCTATCTATCACCAATACTCCTACGCCGCTACCGATTTCCAGCGTAAAAATGCGCTCCGGGATGCTGCTGTTATCGAGCTGCTCTTCGCCACCGGCATCCGAATCTCTGAGCTGTGTTCTATCACACCGGATGACATCAACCTTTCCAACCGGACTCTGCTTATCTTCGGCAAAGGTTCCAAAGAGCGGCTCCTCCAGATTGGCAATGACGATGTTGTCCACACCCTGCTGGAATACCGGAAATGTTACCTTCCTGACATTAAGCGTACCAACCGCTTCTTCGTCAACCAGGCAGGACGCCCACTCTCCGACCAGTATGTCCGTCGAACCATCCGGAAATACTGCAGCCTTGCTTCCATTGATATGCACATCACTCCGCATATGTTCCGCCACACCTTCGCCACCAGCCTCTTAGAAGCCGATGTGGATATCCGCTACATCCAGGAAATGCTTGGTCACAGTTCCATCCACATCACGGAAATCTACACCCATGTTTCCACAGCAAAGCAGCGGGACATTCTGATGAACAAGCATCCGAGGAAGGATTTCAGGGTGGGGTAAAAGATAAAAAGGACTGTTAGAATTGGCAATA
>NZ_JAOQKI010000005.1:0-10826 GCF_025567465.1 Roseburia amylophila | reverse complement strand
GGGACTTACGATACAAATAATGGTGCAGGGAAATTTGCCGCCTGAAAAAAGCACAGCAATTTGTATTATAAGTTATGTGATTTCTATAATATTGGGAATTTTGGGGGCATTATTAACAACTGGAAAAATAGTAATAAAAAATAAAAATGTAAGAAGTACGTTAAAAATTATAGAAACAATGAGTTTATTTTTATTAACGTGTTTGTGTGTGGTAGGAAGACGATTTTTTGGACGCAGAGGAGCAGTATTATTTAATGCATTAGGAAAACAAAAAAGTTCAGTATTTTTTTGGTGTTGTATTATGGTTGCAACGATGCTTTTTGCATTTATGAGTGCATTTGTAAGAGTAGATATAATTGTAAGACCAGACTTTTATAAATCCAGAAATGAAAATAGTAAATAAACCGGAAGTTTTTTCTTTGGTAAAGGAGAAAAGGATATATAAGGTTAGCGGTGATGTATTACTATTTCAGAAAATATGAACAGGCTGACAAAAAAGGCAGAAATATTATAGTGCAGAATGAAGTCAAAGGAGAAGAACAAGGATGTTTAGAGTGAAATATAAGAAAGAACAAATCTTGAAGGGACTTCGTTGCTTTTCAATAGAAATAGCAATTTTATGGACAATTATTTTAATAGATACTTTAATAAGCACATATTATGGGAAGTATTCTGGTATACATTTGTCACAGGTTGCTGTAAGTATACCGAAGGAATATATGAATAGTGAAGAGTCTGAACATTACAAAACGGATAATGAATTTCTGATACAATCAAAGGAAAATGCTTATATGATTTATGGAATTGAATTGTCCAATGTCGATGAAAGCAGCTTGATAACTTTCCTGGATGAAGAGGATTTAAAAAAGTTAAAGTCAGCAAATTCATTCAGTCAGATATTAGAGGGAATCCAGGATGGAGTAGGATTCCTGTGAGGAGATGTGGTTACAGGAAATACAAAAAAATCATCTTATACAAGTTATTATTTTTCTTCAATAGAAGAAGGACATGATGGGGATTATCAGGTATATTTTATATACAGGAAGATTTAAAATATATGGAGATATGTGTAATGGATGAGGAACATGCTTTATCAGAAAAACAGAAAGAACATATGTGGTTATATACAGGTCGATGATAAGGGGTAAAAATGTGAAATAGATACTGGAATGAAGGATTGACTATTGAAATAAGATAGTCTGGTTTGTTAGGTAGGAGAAAAAAAGTGACAAATTTTATTTATATTTTCATGATTATAACGCTCATAGGTATAGGAATTGGCATAAGGGGTTTTAATAGTGAAGATAGCGATACCAAAACTACAATCAAAAATATTCCGCGAGGATTGAAAAAAGTTTTACTGATTGGAGAAAATGTACATAAGGTAGATATGGTAATATTAATTGGAACAATTATGTATTTGTTGTTTACGGTCGGGGTAGTAGGTATTTATCTGTTTGCAAATTATAGGCTAAAGGTTCATTTACAATATATATTAAGTGGAGCAGTTCTAGGCATTTTATTTGTAGAAATTTTTATCATTGTATCAGCAGCATACAGAGAAAAAAGAAATGAAACAAAACAGGTGCATGTACGTGAAACGGTTTATATATCGCACAAAGAAAAAGAAATTGTATGCGAACTGTTTTCAAAATATGTTATATTATCTAACAAATGTAAGAAGGATATAAAAGGAACGGTGTATATTTTTCCGGCAACCGTGTTTACTACAATTGATGTAGATGGGAATATATTTAGAAAGACATCAAATGGAATAGAATATTTATCTAATGTGGGCGCGTATAAAAGTTTGGCAGAGCAGTTGACGAATGAAGGATATCAGGTTATTCGTTTTGAAACTAAAATAATAGCCAACAGAAATATGACACTTGAAGAATTGTTAAATAAAATAGTGGATGTGATTAATGAAATTCAAAGTGAAACAGGAGAACACCCAATTTATTTTATTGGTCATAGTATTACATGTAATATTTTATTATTGCTACAAAAAAAGATAAAGCCACAGGGACTAATTTTGTTATTTGGTGGTGGAGAGACGGGAAAACAACGGATTATAGCTAGAAGAAAAATGGATAAGTGGGGTAGAGGTAGAAAAGTTAAGGAAAGAGATATAGAAAGAGAATATGAAAAAGTAGAAAAGTTATTAGAAGAAGGAAATGTGGTTGTAGCAGATAAAGAATTATTTAATAAGAGAGCAGAATTTTGGATTTCAAATATGTTGGAAATAAAAAATCCGGGTTTGTGTATAGCATCAGAAACTGATTGGAATTATAACGGAAAAGAGATAGCCTCAATGGTGCAGAATCCCAAAATAACGTTTAAGATATTAACAGATATAGATGCTACGATGAGAGTTGGGTTTAGAAATCATAGGGCAGCAAATAACTTGACATATATGGGATATTTGAATCAAAAAGGGAAAAGAAAACCTGAAGAAGGGATAGATATACCATGGTATTCGGAAAAAATTGGAACATACATAATTGAATATATGGAAGCGAATAAAGAGTAATATAAAATATTCAAAAGGAGATAGAGGCATCGCCAAGAGGGGCAGAATACAATGGAAAAAATACAAGGTTTTTTAAAGACAAAAAAGAAATACGAAGCCAATTTATGGAATGATCAGATGGGATTTTTCCTAATAACAATTATCTTTTTAGGGGTGCAAATATTGAATTCATGGAAGGTATTGGCAGTCTGTACCATAATAGAAATTTGTCTTCTGATTCTTTGTTGGAGGATGGAGAGGAAAAAATATGGAAGTGTATTTTGCAGTTTTGTTCATGGAGAAATTTTGGGACTGATTTTTTTAGTAGATGGATGGTGCTTTATTGGGTTAATGAGAAAACCAAATAATTATTTGATAATAGGAATAGTGGGAACAATACTGATTGCATTGTGTTATTTTGGATGCTTTTGGTTAGTAAGAAAACGAATACATGACGGATGGTATGAAAACGGAAAGAAAAAAGGATCAAATGGTAAAGAAATTGCCGCATCAGTTGCAATAATGACTTTTATGACACTAAGATTATGCAGAAACCAAACCGGGTCGAAACTGGAAAGCATGGGTCAAAATGAGACATATGCAATTGTAGTTGTACTACTTTTTGAACTTGCAATGTTCACCTCTTTGTGGGTCGATGCTGGTATGATGTATTATTATTTCAGAAAATATGAACGGGCTAATAAAAAGTAGAAACATTTTGCCTTGATAAAAATGACAGAGTATACAAAACTGTAGGTGGAACAAGAGTATAGTTCATTTTAAAATTAGTGATTAGAGCTGGTGAAAACAGATGATGAATAAACAAAAATATTATATTTCAGTAGTATATCACAATGTAATGAGAGGGCTGGCAATATATTGTGGTCTAATTTTAGGAATAATTGTTATATTAAAACTTACTGGTGACAGATATGGAATTGTGTCAATTCTTGTCCTGCTTGAATATGTAGGGATTGCGTTCTTATTAGTTTATGGAATCGGGTTCTTCATAGATGGATATTACATTCAGGATGAGAAAATAGTTTATTATCATAATTTTAAAAGACGAAAGAAAGATTTATCTGAAGTGAAGTCAGTTATAATATCCAATACCTATCTTTATTGACGAAATTTAAGAGTAAATATATATAAAAATGGCAAATTCGTTCATTGTCCGTGGATAACACTCTTTTTTGAAGAAATTGATGCGGGATTATTGGTTAAAGATAGAAAAGAACTAAATACACTGAAGGTTGAACATCAATTATACAAGAATTGTTCTAAATATGGTTTCATTTATAAAAATAATATGGACAAGTTTTTAATGAATTTTACCGGAGAGGTATATATAGCTAAAACCGTATATTTAAATTTTGAAGAAGAAATGAAGAAATTATTTGGAGCAAAGGTGATATATATTATTTCGGATATGGGAGGAGAGAATTAGAAGAGGAAAAGTTGTTTGGTATTTTTACAAATCAGATAAACATAGTTAAAAGAAATGGAACAGAATATCGATTCTTTTTAGAAAAAAGGAATAAGGTAGTAGAGTTTTTACAGACGAGGTGATAAAGAAAATGCACTTATTCATAAAATGTATTATGTTTTCTGTCTGGATGTGGTTTATAGTTAGGTTTTCAGAAAAACCGTCAGGCAGAAGAAAAATTTGGATAGATAATCGATTCTTATATGTATTTACCTGGTTGTGGCATTCTTATGGAGAAATTTCGATTATGGGGTTGATGTATGCGATAGGTGTACAGGTAGTTGATATTATTGGAGTCGTTTTTTATTTATTGATGCCATTAAATAGAGAAATAATATGCATTTATTGGTTAAAGTTTCTTTTGGGAGTTCTGTTTTGGGCTGCTGGAATTGGAATATTTGATATGGCAAAAAATGCGGAAGAGAAAAGAGAAAAAATTCTACTGTATTTTAGTTGTTTTTCAGTTTTAGCTTTTGGAATATGGTATGCATTATATTTAATACTGGCGGATTTTATAGGATTATTTTAGACGAGGTGATAGCATGAAATATTTTTTAATTATATTAATAATTTTAGCATTTGTGATAGGAATTTTTGATTTAAAGTTTATGCTTGAATGTAAGAAAGAGCAGAAAAATAATAAAGCAGAAGCATTTATCTATGTAGGGGATAAAAAAATAATATGGATATTTGGAATTCTGTTTTATATAATTAGCGTTTTGGAATGGGTGATTCTGTTATTTTCAATAGGAATAGCGTCACTATTTCTATTTCTTTTTTGCTGCTGTATGGTTCAACTTGGTTTTGCAACATTTTTGTGTCAGCATTTTACATATTCGGCAGTATTTATAAAGAAAAATGAAGTATTTTACTATGCAGAAAGAAAACTAAAAAATATCCCAATCGGGCAAATCAACGGGGTTAGTGCAATGCCGGGAAATGTGGCATATCTGTTTTTTGATGAAAAAGAGGAAAGACTGTTTGAACTTCAAATGAAAAAAGCTAATGCGAGAAAAATGCTGGAATATATCATAGATAGACAGCAGAACAATTAGAAGAACGAAAAGGAGCAGGTCGCAATGGGAATCAGGGAAAAGTTACATCTTTTTAAGAATAAAGATAATGCAGTGGAAAATAGTTCCAAAGAGGCAGCAAGAAAGTGTGTATTAAAAGTACAGGATAAGTTCCGCCTTAGAAATACAGATGATATCGTGGTTGTAGGTGAACTGAAGGGAAAAATACAGGTGGGTGATTCTGTCTACATGAGTAATTTTTCGGATGATGATGGAGAAATACTGGTGACAGTAGTGCTCGGAATAGAAGTTGGTCAGGGAAAAGCTGTGCGTGAAGCAGAAAACTGCCGGGTAGGATTGAAACTGGAGCAGGCAGGAACGTATCCGATAAAATGCGGAACAATGATATATTCAAGAGCGACAACTGTAGAAGAAGTACATGATGCCTATATTTCTGGTCTGGGAGATACTTATGTATCGTCAAAACAACTGGTACTTTCACAGAAAGAACTTGATGAGTTAAGCATTACGGATTGTTCAGAAATCTGGCGTTTGTATGCGTGGTATAAAACGAAAGTAATTCCGGCAAAGGATGATGCGGAAAAGGAAGAAGTCCGAAAGCGGATTGGTGTAATTGCAAAATCCCTTGTTCAAAAGGTATTGGAAGCATCTGCTATTTATTGCGTATACAGTAAAATCACAGGTGAGCCGGCACTTTTTTCCCAGACGGTAGACCGACAGGATGGCACATATATGTGTACACCACCTGACATCTGGATTCTGACTAAGGCATATAAGGATATATTTAAAGTCAGATTTCCGGAAGAACGGTATGAAATCAGAGAGATTAAAAACGATGATTCCCATAAGGCAATTTACAATTTCCTTGGATACTGTTTTTATATGAATGGTGCCTGTGGAGTCAAAGTGGTAAATGAAAATACGGCAATAGCAGCACCGGAATTTGTTCCGGAGCCGGACTACAGCAACATACCGGAAATTAGCGTTCCGGTTACCAACCCTGACCTGGTAAGATGGATGCTTCTGATTGCTCAGCTTGGGCAGCCGGCAACAGACGAGCAGAAACTTATTTACAAATTATATTTTAGATTTCTGTCCATAGAAATGACAAAAGCCCGATTTATTATTCCAACTAAAACGTCAGAAGATTTTCCGGAGCCGGATGAAAATGGCAAGACAGTACTGAAAAAGGATATGCAGATTTCACTTCCGACCATAGAAGGAAAGCACAATAATGCAGCGGTCAGAATGTATACGGACTGGAAGCGGCTGCAGGATGCTATGGGGGATGGCTGGAAAGGAATGATACAGCCGATAGATGGAATCATCGACCAGTTTGACTGTGCCATTAATCTGACTGAGCATGAGAAAGCCGGCTGCTATGTCGATAAGGAAATGTTCCGGGAAATGCAGTCCTTTGAGAAAGATTTCCAACAAAATAATTGACAAGAAATGACAAAGAGAGTAATCTATTAACAGAAAAAGTAATTTGATGAATGGGAGTATGAGTTATAAGCGATAGCTAGTACAAATATCACATAATTCAGATATGTTGGAATTCTCCAGCGGTAATCCCCATTTGAGACTAGTTAATATATGCAGGTAAAGAGAGTTATTATGTTAGTGTATTGTGAGCTTTTATTTGCATGTCAAAAAATTATGAAAATTTAACGTACATAAAAAATTTCTTATGTAAGTTGATGATTTAGTAGGCAAATATAGTTTAAAGAGAGAATGGTAGTTGCTACAAATAGGTGGATAATCATGTATTATCAGTCACTAATATAAATTATACTTTGTGGTTTGGAGGGAGAAATTTATATGTTTCCAGAATGGTTTTTAAATTTGCCATGGAATATTTTCGATACATTAATTAGTTTGATTGAATTGCTTGTTGTGTGCATTCCAGCAATTTCTATATTTATATATTACAAAATACACACTTTGTCTGTTTGGACTAAAGAAGTAACAAACAATGGTGCAACATTAGTAATACATAACAAATCAAATAAATCTATTTTTATAACAGATATACAATTTGTCAATTCGGGAAATGGTTGTTTTGAGAAAGCATGTATTATGTACGACAATGATATAACACAATTGAAACCCGATGGCTATATGGAAATAGTTATAAACTACAATAAGAACAGACAAAATAAGCATAGTTTCAAGGTAGTTGTTAAATATAATCAGAAAAAAAAGAAAGTAAAGGTCACAGCATAATGCGAGAATTTATAGACAGAGAAATAGCAATTAAAAGTATGAATAAAATCCTTACAGAACATACAACTCCCTGGATAGTATTATCTGGTGATAGTAGAATCGGAAAAACGGAGTTCGCAAAAAAAATATCATCTATGTATGAAAATACTATCTTTTGTACTCCAAGGTTAAGTGGTAATTATGCATGTTCTTTTGTACAGTCGATAAATCTGGAAAACGAAGACATCATAAATGAAATTATTTGTGAGTATGCAAAGAAAAACGCTTCCGCAAACGAGGTTTTTAGGGCAATTGGTATGAAGTATGTATCACCATTAAGAAAGAATCAATTGTCTTCCGTTTTAAGTTTAATTATAAAAAATGATGTATCATCTGGTTTGTATAACTTTGCTCATTATCTTGGAGAACAAGTAAATTCACAAATAAATTGTATTTTTTTGGATGATTTCAGTCGATGCGATTATGATTCATATGTTTGGATTTTAGAATATTGGAATTCAATCATGGAGCCCTTACCAACAGTAATAGCAATATGTAATTTTTCAGTTAATTGGGAAAGCGATAAATTAAAAGATATATTTCATGGTGTTTGTTCACCTGTTAGTATTGAGAGATTCGATTCAAAAGAAGCATTCTATAATATTTTGAAACAATACTTTTTTTTTGAAAATGATATATATCTTGTTGACATATCAAAGAAACTGTTTGCACTATATAATGGCAATGCAGGAATGTTGTTCGAAACCATAAAACTTCTTCAAGGGCAAACAATTCATTCTACTGATGAGCAAATGACAGACTTAATTTTAAATACTGCACAACAAATCCATCTACATCGATTTGATGAATTCAGCAAGATACATATGTTAGTATTAAGAACACTTGCTTATAGTCCAAGTCCACTTTCAAAAAAAAATATGATAGATATATTAGATTTGATTGAACCTATTACCACAGAAATAATTAGCCAATTGTATAATAGAAATTTTATAAACTATATTGCCGATAATAATAATGACCATACGTTATATGTGATTAATGATGACTTTTTAATTAGTATCATAAAGAGTGGATGCTCTGAAACAGAAGAATTATTTTATAAAACTAAATTATATAGAGCTATTCAGAGAAAGCAGATTAATACCACATTGGAGCAAAAACTTAATCTTGCCATAGAGTTAGAAGAAAATGAGGTTATGGAATTGATAATAGAATATTTAGAGAGTCAATTAGAAGAATGCACAGATGAAAAGAAAGCATATTATATAGACAATTTCCTTAATTCCAAATGTAAAGTTCCTGAAAAACTGATATCAATTTATAATGTACAACTTCTTTATTTGTATGGATATTATCAGTCAGCTGAAAAATTAATTGGAACTTATTATATATTAGGCGGAATAGTTGAGTTTGAAAACTTAATGCTTTTAGGTGATATTCAACATATATTATTATCTCCAAAAACTTCACATACATATAAAAGTGCTTCTGAAGTAATAGGTATTAGTGTATCTGATAAGATAAAAGCTATTAATCGTCAAATTATGGCTCTTAACCAAGAACACAAAGAACAACTTGCAAAAGAACTATATGAAAGTGCGTTTGATAAATATGAAAACACTCCTTGTAGTGGACTAATTGAATTGTATAGAAATTCAAATAACAGTTTTGATTATGATAGAGCAATGGAATATACGATAAGAGGTTATGTTCTTGCCAAGGAATTAGGTGAAGTTCTTGAAATGTATAAATGTCTGCATAATATATGTATGATACGTCTTCAGCATGGTAAATACGGACAACCAATTTGTGATGAACGTTTATATATCGAACCAACATTTGAATATATAGTAGATTTTTTTGCTAAGCATTCTGAATATAGGCATGAACAAGCTTATCCTCTATTGGATTTAGGAACAGTAAAAATGTTTGAATATGTAAGGACTCATGACGCTAAGTTACTTATTGAAGCAAAAAGGTATTATTCGGAAGCACAATTATATGCCAAATCATTCTATGCACAACATATTGCCGAGACAGGATTATTGATTGTTAATAGTTATCAATACGCATATGATGAATCAACATTTGTGCAAGAGTTACGTGATACTATGTATAATCGTTATGTACAAAAGCAAACTGTTATTGAGGACTATAGAGTTCACAAAAAGATTCTTTTATCACTTGCACTTAGTGCAATTATATCTGGCAACAACGAAGATGCTACTATGTACTTAAATGATGCAAGTAAATATATCTCTGGTGCTGAAACATTACGCTACAATAAACTATGTCAAAAAGCAGGTTGCGTAGTATTAATGAAAGAAACGGTTCCTTTGAATGGCAAAAACGAAATATACTATGGCTCTGACGAGTTAGTCCCATGGTTGATCAGTTTCTGTCATTAATCTGTCATTAACAGTTTCAACTAATAACTTGCAGATATTTTCATATGATAGTTCATAAAACTGCGAGATTTTTCCTATCTCGGAGGATTTGCTAAAAACAGGCAATGCATTTGCTTCAATGAAAAAAATTTTATTATTAGAAATTCGGAAATCAAATCGGGCATAATCACGAAGACCAAGTTCCACAAAAATTGTTTCAGATATGTGCCTGATTTGATTTACTATTTCATCACCAAGTATGTCATTAGGTAAAGAGTATTGACGAATTCTGTTTGCTTTATCTTGCATCGTAAAAATCTTGTGTTCAAAATAATAAGTTTCATTTTCGGAAATTAATAAAGGAGCTATTAAGCGAAATTTGTTCGAATTGCCAATTACCCATACTGTACATTCATATCCATGAATATATTGCTCAATGATAACTTCTTTAAAATCTCTTAAAAGCACATTTGCAATATTTTGGGCATCTTCATAACTATTACACAAGCATTCATCAGTTATTCCTAATGATGAGCCTTCACAATTTGGTTTTACTACAAGCGGTATGGGCATATTAGCTATATATAGTTTGTTTATTAAGTTGTTTAAATCGGCTACAAGAATACTTATTGGTGTAAGAATATCAACTGAACGAAGTACCTTTTTTGTATATTCTTTATCGTTTACAAGCAATGATACAAAAGGATCTGATCCTGAATATTGAGCTTTCATTAATTCTAAAAGGGTAGGGCATTGTGTACGTTTAAATGTGGCTGGTAGTCCATAATTGTAGTTTATGAATATAATATCAGATATATCCATATTATTTTGATATGCCTCAAAAAGTTCTTTTACCCCTCCAAAAAAAGTACAGCAGTATCCCATGCTGTTAAGTGCATCACATAAATCCAACATACTTTTTTTACTTACATAATCGTTGTATACATTCTCACCATTAATTAAACTAGGATAGTTTTCACGAACTTCAGCTAATATAAAGTACCTCATC
The DNA here is from genome assembly GCF_025567465.1 of Roseburia amylophila. Taxonomy (NCBI): domain Bacteria; kingdom Bacillati; phylum Bacillota; class Clostridia; order Lachnospirales; family Lachnospiraceae; genus Roseburia; species Roseburia amylophila. The sequence goes on along the minus strand of NZ_JAOQKI010000005.1, from coordinate 172 downwards.
TAATTACCTCTTCGTCATTCTATTACTTTGCTATACATGAGATTTTATATTATAAAATCTCAAATTTTTATCTATTAACAATTAACCAACTTTTCTGATAGATAATACATGATTATCCACCTATTTGTAGCAACTACCATTCTCTCTTTAAACTATATTTGCCTACTAAATC
>NZ_JAOQKI010000041.1:0-356 GCF_025567465.1 Roseburia amylophila | reverse complement strand
GGAAATAGAGACCTCTACTGAAGCGGAAAGAAGACAGTATATCAAAAATGCTTTTCCATGTATTGCAGACTGCGAGATGTGCGGACTTTGCACGGTATTTCGTGGAAAAGACCCGGAACTTGCCTATGCAGATTATATCAGTGGAAAGCGAAGCTATTTAGAGGTATCCCAGGAATATCGATAAAAGAAACGTGGAGAAATAAAAGGGTAAAATGACGGGATAAAAGAAAAGGCAAAAAAATAAAGCCAGAATCAGGAGATGAACTTTATATGACACATGAAGAATTTGAACAGGCAGCGCAATACTGGAACCGCAAAGAGCAGACGGCAATGCCAAAGGAGGCTTTGCAGCAGGC
>NZ_JAOQKI010000040.1:0-616 GCF_025567465.1 Roseburia amylophila | reverse complement strand
AAGGAGAGAGCCGTCGAAGGCAGGTCTGATAACTGGGGTGAAGTCGTAACAAGGTAGCCGTATCGGAAGGTGCGGCTGGATCACCTCCTTTCTAAGGAAATCGAGTAGAGATTATTTCGCTGTTGAGTTATCAACGAGCACTGCTGGAAAGCAGATGCGGGAAGATAACAACACAAGAGAGGAAGTTCTCTTCGCTAAGTTCGAACAGCGCTAAAGCTTGTTCTTACTAATCTCAGAGAACAGCTTTCGCACTAAGCTCGAAAGAACCTCGCTAAGTGTTCAATGCTTCTGGTGGCGATGCGCTTAGGGGAAACACCCGTCCACATCCCGAACACGATGGTTAAGACCTAAGCGGCCGATGGTACTACGCTGGAGACGGCATGGGAGAGTAGGTGGCTGCCAGATTAAAAAAAAGAAAACAACAGCTATGCTGTTTTCAACATAAAACGGGCATCCGAAGGATGCTAACCTATATCAGCAGGGAAGTGCTGTTAAGATAAAGGTTTTTACCCGTGATTAGAGGATTCAAAGAATTGAGTTTTCTAATGACTGGTAAAACAGTCAGAAAAACGTACCTTGAAAACTTCATACAGAATTGATGAAAAGACTATCATTT